>NZ_JADYXF010000060.1:0-19601 GCF_015864385.1 Pseudoalteromonas sp. SWXJZ94C | reverse complement strand
CAGGTTCAATTCCAAAGAAATTAAGGGCAATGCGAGAACGAGTGAAACGTTATATTCTTCCAGAAAAAAGAAAACGGCCCAAAAGTAGGACCGTTCGGATTTCAAAAACTCGGTACACCATTAAGTCAAAGCATGCTTAACTGAATGGTGTTAGCTTTATAAGCGGCATTTTTGTATTTGTAATGTCAGTTTAATTAACGCGTTTGACAGCTAACGTAGTTATTACAAAGTGCTTTAAGTATATCTGAGCGGCTTATCATACCAATCACTTTAACACCCTCTACTACCGGGTAATTTTTTGGTTTACCTGTTTTCATTTGCTCGGCTAGTTCAATAATATTGGTTTCGCCACTAACAGTAACAACGTCTGTTTGCATTAATTGTGACACTTTAACCATGCCGTCACAAAAATAGCTGCTGTGAGTTAGAGGTTTTAGTAATTCTTGTTCGGAGATGAATCCAACTAGGCATCTGTTCTCGTCAAATACTGGTGCGCCAAGCAGTTTAAATTTTTGTAGTTCTGCAATTGCTGTGGTCATTTCTGTTTCAGGTGTTATGTTTGGCAACTTACGCTGCATAAAATCTTTTACTTTTGTATTTAGCATTAGGGTCTCTCCCGCTGATGTTCTATACAGAGTATGGTTTATAGATAGGGATTTAGGAAATTGTTTATATTGATGAAGTTGATAGTTTTTAACTATTAACTATTTGCCTTTGTATAAAATAAAAGCACCGATTAGGTGCCTTTATTTATAAGTGAAAGTTAATTTCAGTTATTTTATAAATGCGAATGCATCTGCGTACATGTTTTCACGAATTGCACCATGGGTAATAAAGTCATCGCGCACGATACCTATCATGTCAAATCGACCCGCCATGTAAATATCGTATGGTTCAAGCGATACAATATCTTGCATTACCGCTTTGTGTACATAGCCAGTATGACCTTGCCAATTAGCAGATGGATTTTCTACCACAGGGATAAATTCAAAGTTTTTATGACTATCAGCCCACGTTTGCATTTCTGTGTGTGCGTATAAAGCAGACTCTTCTTTTACGCCCCAATAAAACAATACTGGGCGGTCACATTTAATTTCAGCTAAGTGGTCAGCCATTGATTTAGCGTATGAGAAACCAGTACCGCCAGCAAGCAAAATAATAGGGCGCTCACATTGTAGGCGTAATTGCGAAATACCAAGACCAGCTTCAATGTCTACCAACTGCGTATTGCTATGAGCATTTCGTAGGTGTTCTAATGACTGCATTGCATATGAATCAGCTCCCGATGCGCCAATGTGCAGTTCTATTTCATCACATTGTGAAGGGCGACTGGCAATAGAAAAAGCACGTTTGTCTTTTTCGCTCAATACGAGTTGCATGTATTGACCAGCTTCAAAGGTCACAGGTTGTAGTGGCTTTAAAATTACTTTATGAACAAATTCTGTAAGTGGGCTGATAGCTACAACTTCAGCTTTTAATGTTTGCATTTTTTACCTTTTAGCAGCGCTTTTCACAGCAGATACGCAATAGAATAAATCGATTCTAGCATATCTGCAGGGTTATTTTATAGCCTGTTTATATTATACTAATTCGCAATAATACTTGAGCAATTTGAGTGTTTAAACCTGACGTTAACTGCATTATTATCGACAAGTTCTTTAGCTATAAACGGCTACTTAATTAAGCGAATTGATTTTATATAAACATTTAAAGAATATTAAGGCTTTCCCAAATATCATCTACACGATCTTTGGTGTCTTTATCCATAACAATAGGCTCACCCCATTCTCGAGTAGTTTCACCAGGCCATTTGTTGGTTGCATCCATTCCCATTTTTGAACCCAGACCAGATACTGGCGATGCAAAGTCGAGATAATCTATAGGTGTATTTTCTATTAATGTTGTATCGCGAGCAGGATCCATTCGGGTTGTGATAGCCCAAATAACGTCTTCCCAATCGCGGGCATTAATATCGTCATCGCATACAATTACAAATTTAGTATACATAAACTGACGTAAGAACGACCAAACTCCCATCATCACGCGCTTGGCATGGCCTGGATATTGTTTTTTCATCGTTACAATCGCCATGCGGTATGAGCATCCTTCTGGCGGAAGGTAAAAGTCGACAATCTCAGGAAACTGCTTTTGTAATATAGGCACAAACACTTCATTAAGTGCCACACCTAAAATAGCCGGCTCATCAGGCGGACGACCAGTAAATGTGCTGTGATAAATAGGATCTTTACGGTGCGTTAAGTGAGTTACAGTCATAACTGGAAAGTTATCAACTTCATTATAGTAACCAGTATGATCGCCATAAGGTCCCTCTGGCGCTATTTCACCTGGCATTATGTAACCTTCAAGTACTATTTCTGCACTGGCAGGGACTTGTAGGTCATTTGAAATAGACTTAACAACTTCGGTTCTGCTACCGCGTAATAAACCGGCAAATGCGTATTCGCTTAATGTGTCGGGTACCGGTGTTACTGCGCCAAGTATTGTCGCAGGGTCTGCACCTAGTGCTACTGAGACTGGGTAAGGTTGCCCTGGATTTTCTTTGCACCATTCTTGAAAATCAAGCGCCCCCCCACGGTGTGATAACCAACGCATAATTATTTTATTTTTACTTAATAATTGCTGGCGATATATACCTAAGTTTTGGCGTTTTTTATAAGGTCCTTTAGTTACAGTAAGGCCCCAAGTAATTAATGGTGCAGCATCACCTGGCCAACAATGCTGAATAGGTAATTTAGTTAAATCTACATCATCACCTTCTAAAATTACTTGTTGGCAAGGCGCTTTTTTAACTTCTTTTGCTGGCATATTGAGCACTTGCTTAAAAATAGGTATAGCGCCTAGTGCTTCTTTAATGCCTTTTGGTGGATCAGGTTCTTTTAAAAATGCGAGTAGTTTACCTACTTCGCGTAATTCACTAACCTCTGTTTGGCCCATGCCCATTGCTACGCGTTTTGGTGTGCCAAATAAGTTGGTAAGCACCGGCATATCGTAGCCTTTTGGATTTTCGAATAATAACGCAGGGCCTTTAGCACGCAATGTGCGATCAGATATTTCGGTCATTTCAAGATACGGGTCGATTTCTTGGGTGATACGTTTAAGTTCGCCTTTTTTTTCAAGCAAATCGATAAAATCACGTAGATCTTTGTATTTCATTGGAGGCCGCTATTAAGCAAAAGAGTTAAAGTATTATACCCAGTTCATGCAAGGCAAGTCATTACTTGCACTCAAAACTTACAGCGTTTCATACTCGTTAAGATATATAAAAGTTGATAGGTGTTTTGGGTTTGCTTGCTAGGGCGGTTATAGCTACTAATACGCTTAATTGCTTTATTTGGTTCAGCATGGAGCTTTATCTATTACTTATTAGTTTAATTTGTAGTGCATTGATACTTTTTACCCGCAATTATTAGCATTGCGTTATTACCTTTACCCCAAAATAAAACATTCTCATTTATATATTTATTACCCGATGCGCTCTCTTCGTGATTGAGTAAATAAATGTCATTATTAAAAGTAAGTTCAGCATTTTTGTTATTAATAACATTTAGTACTACAGTATTTTTATTACATAAATAGGCAGTACTTATTTGTTGGTCGCTACATGCGGTTAAGCTAAGTAAGCTGGCCACTATGACCAAATGCACTTTCATTTTTCCTCCTTCTATCTTATTAAGTCCCTATTTTAAGCTGACTTATTTACTTAGTTTGTATGAGAATAACAAAGCAAAATTAACCGTTGGTGAAAGTAGCGCTTTACGTTATGTTTATAGCAATATTTTTTAAGCTCGGAAGCTTTATGGCTGGCACTAACCTTTTAACTTTATTAGACGATATAACCACCTTACTTGATGACATTGCGACAATGAGTAAGGTTGCAACAAAAAAAACCGCTGGTGTATTAGGCGATGATTTAGCACTTAATGCACAGCAGGTTACAGGTGTTGCTGCAGAACGTGAGTTGCCAGTTGTTTGGGCTGTCGCTAAGGGTTCATTTTTAAATAAAGCGATGTTAGTACCCGCCGCTTTATTAATTAGTGTGTGGCTGCCTTGGTTAATAACACCACTGTTAATGATTGGTGGTTTATTTTTATGTTTTGAAGGAGCCGAAAAAGTATTTGCTAGGTTTTTACCTCATCACAATGAAGCGGTAGATGAAAATGAAAAATTAGATTTAGTTGAGTACGAAAAACAAAAAATAAAAGGGGCAATAAGAACTGACTTTATTCTTTCTGCCGAAATTATTGTGATTACTTTGGGCACAGTGGCTGGCGCTACATTACTTAACCAAGCTTTAGTGCTTTGTGTTATCGCAGTAATAATGACCATTGGTGTTTATGGCTTAGTTGCAGGTATTGTAAAACTGGATGATGCAGGACTTTATTTACTCAACCAATCTAAAGTGTCAGCTAATAAATTTAAAGAGCTACTTGGGAAAGGCTTACTAGCAGCAGCGCCTAGGTTGATGCAGTTTTTAGCATTTGCGGGCACTATTGCGATGTTTTTAGTAGGTGGTGGTATTTTAGTGCATGGTGTTGAGTTACTGCATCACACGCAGATAGATGTAACAAGTTATGCTCAGTCGATGGCTGGAGTTACTGGTGAGGTATTGGCTCCACTGGTATTTGATGGGTTATTAGGCGTTACTGCCGGCTTAGTTGTTGTGCTTATACATGTAAGTTATACAAAGTTATTTAAAAAATAATTTAAAGCTGGTGTAGTTAGTTCATACACCAGCATAAACTTTAATCTAATCCACTTATTCGCAGTTAGCTATTTTACAAAGCGATTCCAATTCAAATTGTGCTTTAGTATTTTTTTGCTCAATGGCCTTTTTATACCAATAAATAGCCTGTTGATAATTTTGAGCTATTCCCTGACCATCACGATACATTTGCGCTAAATTTAATTGTCCCCATTGAGAACCCGATTCAGCAGCTAGCTTAAAGCTATCAAATGCTTCAACAAATAACTCATCTTTAAAATATATTATGCCTTGTTGGTTGTTTTTATCGAGCTTTAAGCCTTTATATAAAGGTTTAGGTTTGGGAGGAAACATCACAAACCCGCCATAAAGGCTGTTGGCATAAGGGCGTAATACGTCGTAAATAGCTTCGTCTTTATGCAAACGCTTTATTTCATCACGAGGGAGGGTGATTGTTTTAGTGGAGAAGTAATTGTCTTGAATTAGTTGGCTAGTACGCATTGCCAAAGTAATACTGTTGTTACGTTTATAACTGTAGTTACTTACTTGAAAGGTAATAAATTGTTCGTCAAAATTTAATACTTGAGCAATTCTTAAATTGGTTAGGGTCCAGGGTTCGTGTGTAAATTTGTCGGCGTGTACTAAGTAGGTGTCATATATTTTAGGTGTATTCAAATAGCTTTGCTTTTGAGTCTCGGTATCAAGGTGTTGTTGATAAAAAAACGAAACAATCCAAAGCAATAAAAATACGCCAATAAAGTATTTAGGCAGGCTTAGTTTTTCTATTAACGGTAGTTGCGTTATTTTAACGGGTTCGTTTTTTCCGCATTGATAGCATTCGCGTTTGTAATTTAATTTTAAAGCGAGCATAGGTAAAATGCTAAATCGTAAATAGCGGCTTTTATTTACTAAATGATAGGCGTCGCTTTGACAATGAGGGCAGCGTATTATTGGTGCAAAATGTGGAAATGATTCACTCGTGTTAAAAAGCAACATAAAGCACGCTCCTTGTTTTAATTATTTAAAGATAAAACAAGTAGCGTGTTAGTTAAAGCTACAAACTGTAAGTAATTATGTCTGTTATTACTTATTTTGAGCTTTTGGTTTGATTGTTGTTTTTGCATCAGCAGCCATTAACGCAAACACAGCGTATGCAGCGGTGTTTTGACGAAGCTTAGCAGGTGTTACTTTATCAAGCGTATCGTCAGCTGTATGGTGGTAATCAAAGTAATCTGTTCCATCTTGAGCAAGTTCAAAAATAGGCGCTGACGTTGCTGCTTTAAGTGGAATTAGGTCAGGGCCACCATTCGCTTGGTTTTTACCAATATACTCAATATTTAATGGCGCAAGCTCTTTTGCTATAGCGCGTACTACAGGAAGCGAAGCGGCATCTACATTTGATTCAAAAGCATATACTACATCGGCGCCAAAATCAGACTCAGCGGCTGCAACAATATTGTTTAATTCGTTTTTATGCTCTGCAAAATAAGCTTTGCTCCCCAAAGGCCAAGCTCTTCGGCTGCAAAAAGCACTACGCGAATGCTGCGCTTAGGGCGTTTTACATCACTAATATGTTTAGCGGCTGCCATTGTTAGCCCAACGCCTGCGCCATCATCTAATGCGCCAGTACCTAAATCCCAAGAATCTAAATGTGCGCCAATAAGTACGTATTGTTCAGGGTTTTCAGTACCATTAAATTGGCCAATAACGTTATAACCTGTTCCTTCACCAAGGCTTTCGGTTTGCACGTTAATATTTACCGACACGTCTTTATTTAAAGCAATAAGTCGTGCAATTTGATCTGCATCTGGGTTAGCAATTGTTACGTTAGGTATTTTTGTAACACCTTCTTTGTAGTAACTACCGCCAGTGTGTGCAAAACGATGATGACCGGTACTTACCGAGCGCATCATGTAGGCAACAGCCCCTTTTTTAGATGCTTCTATAGCGCCTGTACCACGTGCTTTTACAGCAGGTCCGTAACCATTCCCATCTATATCGCGGTTCATTCGGTAATTAATATACGCAATTTTACCTTTTAAACTGTTTGCCGGTGCGGCTTTTAATTCATCAAGTGTTTCGAATAATACAACAGGCGCTGTGATCCCATCTTTTGGCGTGCTTATACTGTTACCTAATGCAGTTAAGTGCAGTGGTTGCTCGCTTGGTGTTAGTATTTTTCCGCTTTCGCTATAACGGCGCCATTCAGGAAAAGTCGCTTCTTCTAGCCATACTTTATCAAAGCCCAGTTCATTAAATTTGGCTTGAGCCCATGCCACTGCTTTTTTATCGTTTTCAGTGCCGGGTAAGCGAGGGCCAACTTCAGTTGTTAATGACTCTAGTAATTTATAGCTTAAATCACTATTTAGAGCAGAGGTGCGTACTTCGTCTACTTGTTGTAATTGCTTTTGGGTAAATTCGGCGCTGTTAGCGTTTGCAGCCATACTGCTAGTAAGCAGTAATGCGGTAATGATTTTTTTCATTTGGGTAAGCCTTTTTAATAATTAACACTATTAAAGCATGTAATAAACGCTATAAAAAATAGATGAGATGAATAGGCGTTGTAATGGGTTTAATACTGTTAGGTATAAATGTTTAGATGTAAAAAAGCCCACGTAAATGTACGTGGGCTATATTTTAAAGCTGTTATTTAGGCATTTATTTAAAAGCTAAATTGCGCTGCTAAACGAAGATTTGTGCCCTCGCCAACAGTTACATTATTAGTTCCGCCACCACCTAAGTAGCTTTTATCAAATAAGTTTTCGATGTTAAGACGTAAATTAATATCGGTATTACTTAAGTTAAACTTATAAGTGGCACCTACATCAACGCGCGTATATGCATCTTTAGTAATCGTATTATCGCTATCGGCAAAGCGCTCACCTTCGTAAAATGCACCAGCATTAAGTGCAATTGCGTCGTTGAATTCATAACGTGTCCAAAGTGATGCCGACCATTTTGGTGCATCGGTAGGGCGTTTACCTTCTAATTCTTCATCGCGTTCAAAGTTAGCATCTAGATACATAGTTGATGCCATAACAAATAAACGGTCAGTAGCGGCACCTTGCGCGCTGACTTCAACACCTTTATGACGTTGTTCGCCTACTTGGTTTGTTTCACTTGTGAATGAGCCAATAGGAGTATCAAGCTGTTCGCTAACAAGAGTACCTTCTTTGCTAATATCAAAAATAGCACTGGTAAGCATTAGGCGGTCATCAAATAATTGCCATTTAATACCAATTTCTCTTTGCTCAGATGTAACTGCATCTAATTTCATGCCGTTATTTACATCAGTTTCGTCAATCAATGTTTCGCTACCTTGAGGTTCAAAACCTTCTGAGTAACTAGCATATATAGTAGCAGAGGCATTTGGGTGATAAAGCACACCTACTTTTGGTACAAATGATTCGTTATCATTTCCTGTGCTATTTTGTTTGTCGTAACGACCACCCAACGATAGTTGCCATTCTGGCGAGAACGAAATTAAGTCTTGAACGTAAATACCGTAGTAGTCATATTCAGTTTCGCTTACGGTATCATCTGTTTTGTAACTTATTGAAGGGCGAGGTGGCTCTGTCTGTCCAGCTGAAAAATCAAAAGAGTCGGCAGAGGTACGACGTTGCCCGTAGTAGTAATCAAGCGAGTTTGCGCCAATTAAAAACTGATGTTGTAAATTTCCCGTTTTAAATTCACCAACGAAATCAATATATGCCGTTTTAAACTGCCAATCATCAAAGCGATCATAAGGGTTTGATTGATAGCTATCACCCTCAACAAAGTCGCTTGGCATATTAGGTGCTGATTCAAAGCGTTGGCGCTCAAATGTTTGTTCGTTATAGCCAAGCTTTACTTGCCAGTTATCGGTTAAAAATACTTCTAGGTCTACACCTAGGTTTTCTACAGTTATATCGGTAAACGCCCAAGACATATCACGGATTGTTTTATCATCACCAATTACATTGGTATTATCGTCTATCCATGCGCCAGTATCTAAACCTGCTTCGTCGTCTGTGCGGTCGTAATGCACACGTACTAATGCGTTGTCGCTAATATCGTAATCAACAACTAAAGCACCTAAAAATCGGTCGCGCTCACGGTTTTCACCATTTTGGTACTCACGCCAGTAATCAACATCTTGTTTAACTAAAATACCACGAGCACGTAAATCTTCTGATTCAGTCAATGCACCACTGGCATCTACCATAAAGCGAGTTGAGCCATGTTGGTCTACATCGGCACTGGCATTAAATAATGTTTGTGCTGTAGGTTTTTTAGTTACCATGTTAACCAAGCCACCAGGACCTGATTGACCATATAAAATGCTTGATGGGCCTTTAATTACTTCAACTTGTTGCAAAATTTCGATTGGTTGTTGATAGTGCGACCAATGCTGATGCCCATCACGTAAATAACCCGTAGATGAGCTAAGCTCAAACCCACGTAAGTTAAATACTTCACGATTTCGTTGTTGTGAGCCTGCCGTTAAACTTGCGTCATTTGTTAGTACTTCGCCAAGGGTGGTGGCAAGTTGCTCACTAATAATAGTGTCGGTTATTACGGTTACAGATTGTGCGGTTTCAAGTAATGAAGCTGAGGTTCTCATTGCGCCATTAGCGTTATCTACTTTGTAATCGTTAAAGTAGCTACCTTTGACTTCTATACGTTCAAGGTCGGTAGAGTTTGCATATGCGTTTGTTGTAATACTTGCCAATAGTGCTATGTAAAGTGAATTCAGTTTCATTGATTGCTTCCAGCGCAGTTATGTAAAAAATAATCGCGATCTTAATGCAAACTACTATCATTTTCAACATCTTTTATTAACATGCTTTATAGTGTGTTTGTTCATGGTTGCCAATTGCGAATTCTGCTATTATTAGCAGCATATTTAGTGGGGCTTTCCCCCATGTTATTTTTATTGCTATGGAACTTACTGTGACTTCAACTGCTTTTTCATCTTTGGCTTTACCAGCTGGACTCGTTGATAACTTATCAACACTTGGCTATGCCCACATGACACCTGTACAAGCGCAAAGTTTGCCGCCTGTACTTGCTGGTAAAGACATCATTGCTCAGGCTAAAACCGGTTCAGGTAAAACTGCTGCGTTTAGCTTGGGTGTGTTAGCTAAATTAAACGTAAAACGCTTTCGTATTCAATCTTTAGTGTTGTGTCCGACTCGTGAGCTTGCCGAGCAGGTTGCGGTTGAAATGCGTAAATTAGCGCGCGGTATTCATAACATTAAAATATTGACGTTATGTGGCGGTGTATCAATTGGTCCACAAATAGGCTCGCTTGAACATGGCGCACATATTATTGTTGGCACACCTGGTCGTGTTGATGATCATATTCGTAAAGGTACTTTACGTTTAGATGATGTTGAAACGTTGGTACTTGATGAAGCCGATCAAATGCTTGATATGGGTTTTCAAGATACACTTGACGCAATTATTGAGCGTATTCCACAAAATCGTCAAACATTGCTATTTAGTGCAACGTTCCCAAGAGCCATAGAAGCAATTGCTAAACGTGTACTTAAAAATCCAGAAATGGTTAAAGTAGAAGAAGAGCAAGCCAAAAGTACAATTAAGCAGTACTTCTACAAAATGGATAATAATAAGCAGCGCTATCCAACGCTAAAATTATTATTACTTAAATTTACACCACAAAGTTGTGTTGTATTTTGTAATACCAAAGTAGAAACACAACAGTTGTGTGATGATTTAGCTGATGAAGGCTTTAGTGCTGTTTCGCTACACGGTGATTTAGAGCAGCGCGATCGTGAGCGTACGTTAATTCACTTTTCAAATAAAAGTGCTTCAATACTTGTTGCAACCGATGTTGCTGCGCGTGGTTTAGATATTGATGACATGGATATGGTGATTAACTACCATTTAGCACATGACACGCAAACACATGTGCATCGTGTTGGTCGTACAGGACGAGCTGGTAAAAAGGGCATTGCATGTTCTATCTACGGTGAAGCCGAAGCGTTTAAAATTGCTCAAATAGGCGAACATTACGAACGCGATATTACTCCAGAGCAAATGCCACCATTTAATTTATTAGACAAGCCGCCGTACCGCCCTGAAATGGTTACTTTGATGATTGATTCAGGTAAAAAGCAAAAAGTACGTGCAGGTGATATTTTAGGTGCTTTAACGGGTAAAGATGGGGTTGCAGGTCGTCAGGTGGGTAAAATTAACGTACTTGATAACGTAGCGTTTGTTGCTGTTGAGCGTAACTCATTAAAACCTGCGCTACGTAAATTAACCGAAGGCAACATTAAAGGGCGAAAAATACGCGCTCGTCGCCTTACTCGTTAATTTATATTAATAATTAGTGCATTAACGAGCAGCTTTTTTTAGCTGCTCGTATTCCTCTTTTATTTTTTTAAACTTTACTTCGCAGCCGCCAGGCTTATCTGGGTGATTTTTGAGTGCATGTTGTCGCCAGCGTTTTTGTAACTCTTTAAGTGTAAAGTTATTTGGCAATTCCCACTCAATGGTAAGTTCATTATAATTTTTTTGCGTTAAGGTCGATATTGCACTTTGACGTTTAAATTGCCCCCAAAAACTATTTAAAAGTGCATCAACGTCTTCTGTTGAGGTATCGTAGTTTTTCCAATCCAAATAATAATCTCTTAAATTTGTTTTAATTATTGCTGGTCGATCACTCTCTTTTTCTAAAAGCTCAATGTGTAGTGTTGAAATTAGTAATATTTGAGGATGAATTTGAATTTGTAGTTGGTATAGCGCGTTCATAATTAAAAAGTTACGCTTAAATAAATCACGTTCTGGATTTTTATCAAGTGATTTTATTGCACCGCTATTTATAAGTTCTGATGCTAAAATATGAACTTGCCAAACTTGCTTTGTTAATATTAAATCAAATATCTGGTCAATCAGTGGGTTAAGCATTGTTTACGCCCTAGTAATTGGTGTATCTTCAATAAAGATTACATTTGTTATAAGTAACCGTTTGAAGGATTGTAATTATGCAAGGCAAGCTTAAATGCCTCTTATTCATTGTATGTTGTGTATTGCTACCCTTTAGCTATGCCCAGAATGCTGTGTCGTTATTTGACGAGTTTAAAAAAGAACAGCAATGGGATGCAAAACTGCAATTAGGTAATGCATTATTAACAAATCCAAACACCTCAAAAAATGAGCGCGCTGAAGTTTATTCATCAATGGCTAATTTAGCGCTTTCTGTTGATAACTATACAGTTGCTTTAGAGTATTTTAAGTTACTAGAGCAAGGTACATCAGTATCATTTTTACCTAATGAGCACTTTCGTGCAATTAAAATGCAGGGTGTTGCTCTTTTTTATCAAGGGCATTTTCAAAAAGCAATTGTGGCGTACACTCGAACACTTGCTATAGCTGAAAAAAATGAACTCTTATTAGAGCAAGCTAACTTATTAAATAATATAGGGTTAGCTTATTTTAATATGAATAAGTTAGCGCCAACACTCGAGTACTATTTAAAAGCGAAAGTGATTTATGAAGCGTTAGGTAGCGAGCAAGATAAAACAGATATTTTACTCAATATAGCGGGTGTTTATATTCGCCTATCGCGTTATGACAACGCATTTAGTATTTATCAAGATGTGATTAAAGTTTATCAAAAACTGGGTGATGAGAGTGGTGTTGCTCAAGTGTATAACAATATGGGTGTAGCTTATTCTGAGAGTAATCAGTTTGATTTAGCACTTCATTATTATCAATTAGCGCTTCGTTATTATTTACCTGCCAATGACTATAATAAATTATCAACGCAATACACCAACCTTGCCAATGTAAACTTAATATTAAATAAAGTAGATATAGCGTATGAGCAAGCCAAGTTAGGTGCACAGTATGGGCTTAAAATTAAGAACCATAATTTAGAACTTAATGCATTGCACACTTTAGCGAAAATACAATTTGTAAAAGGCGAGTTGGATGAAGCTCAATCGAATTTAGATCGTGCTATATTTTTAGCCCATGAAAATAGTAGTGAGCGAATATTAAGAGATGGTCTAGGGAGTCAATCATTGCTAGAAGCGAGTAAAGGAAACTACTCAAAAGCGATGTCTTTGCACGAGCAATTTATCAGTGAATTAAGAAATCTCAGAAGTGAATCAATTATAAATGCGTTAGCTGTATTGCAAAAGCAATTTAAAGCGACTCAGTTGAATCAAGAAATTGAGCAATTAAAGCAAGATAGAAGAGTACAAAAACTAAAAATGACTCAACGCTCACAGCTTACGCTGTTTATTTTTGTGTTATTTATTTTGGTTATTGTTACAGGGGTTGCACTTTACCGACGTGGTGCAGAAAAACGTGCAAAGCAGCGTTTAGCCGAACAGGTAGAGCAGCGTACCTCTGAGTTACAAGCCGTAGCTCAAGAATTAAGAGAAGCGAACGAAATTAAAAGTCAGTTTTTAGCAAATATAAGTCATGAAATAAGAACGCCATTGACGGCAATTTTAGGGCAAACAGATGATTTAATAAATGGTTTGTATGAGCCTGAACAACTTCAAGATGAGCTTAAAATAATTCAACGCCATAGCGATCATTTAAAAAGCTTAATTAACGATGTACTCGATTTAAGTAAAATTGAAGCAAATAGATTAGAGTTAAATATTTCGTGCTTCGATATTGTTCAATTAGTTAGTGATGTACACGCGATGTTTAGTACGCAAGCAAAAGCTAAAAATTTGCATCTAATTTTAGATAATCAAATAGGTACCGACTTCTATATAAAGCTTGATCTAACGCGCGTAAAACAAATACTAATTAACCTGTGTGCAAATGCAATTAAGTTTACTCGCGCAGGGCAAGTAATAGTCGCATTAAACAAAACAGAACAAGGCTTAGTACTTACAGTTAAAGACACTGGTATTGGTATGAGTTCTTCTCAATTAAAACTAATTTTTGAGTGCTTTAGCCAAGCAGATAATAGTATAAGTCGTCGTTTTGGTGGTACTGGGCTAGGTCTTAGCTTATCGCAACAGCTAGCCTCGATGATGGGTGGCTATATTAGTGTGCAGAGTGAATATAAAAAAGGAAGTCAGTTTTCTTTCTTTTTACCTTGCATAGAAGTCGATAAAGAATTAAATGTTATTGAAAACCAAGACTCTCCTGTTATTAGTAAGCAATTAAATGGTCGAGTTTTACTTGCTGAGGATCATCCAGACAATCGTAGATTCATTAGTCGTTATTTGCGTTCATTAGGGCTTGAAGTTATTGCTGTAGAAAATGGTGAGCAAGCAGTAGAGCAATGCTTGCAAGAATACCCTGACTTGGTTTTACTCGATATTCAAATGCCAGTAATGGATGGACGAGCTGCTTTTAAACTATTAAAAAAATGTGGTTTTGAACGTCCAATTTTTGCATTAACCGCTAATGCAATGAGCCATGAAGTGGATGACTATTTGGCGTTAGGTTTTAGTGGCTATTTAGCTAAACCTATTAATAAAGATTTATTTTATAAAGCATTATCTTTGCACTTAGAAGAGACAGAAGATCAGCAGCAAGTTAAGCAAACAGATATAGATATGAGCGACTTAGTAATTAGCTTTAAGCAAAGCTTTGCGTTGGAGAATGAGGCAATAACACAGCATTTTATAAATGAAGATTTAGAGGCGCTTCAAAAAGATAGCCATAGAATCTTGGGTGCTGCGCAAATGTTTGGACTTGATGAAATAGCATTGGCTGCTAAAAATCTTGATCGGGCATTATTACAAACCCAAAGCAATCGAAATATATTGCATATTAAAAAGCTAGTATCTAGCTTACAAACCGTTCTTAAAAAGTATAATGAAAGCTAGTTATATTGTTTAGTATTACGGTAATAGAAATAAAAAAAGCGCCAAATTTGGCGCTTTTTTATTTCGAATTTAAACGCTTATTGGCGTCTCATCGAGTCAAAAAATTCATCATTAGTTTTGCTCATCGATAATTTATCGATTAAGAATTCCATTGCATCAATTTCTGACATGTCATGAACTATTTTACGTAAAATCCAAAGCTTTTGAAGCTCATCTGGTTTTGTCAGTAATTCTTCACGACGAGTACCTGAGCGATTAAAGTCGATAGCTGGGAATACACGTCTTTCCGCGATTTTACGGTTAAGGTGTAATTCCATGTTACCAGTACCTTTAAACTCTTCGTAGATAACTTCATCCATTTTAGAGCCAGTATCGATAAGTGCTGTAGCAATAATAGTTAAACTACCACCTTCCTCAACGTTACGTGCAGCACCAAAGAAGCGCTTAGGCTTATGTAATGCGTTAGCGTCAACACCACCAGTAAGTACTTTACCTGATGAAGGAATAACAGTGTTATAAGCACGGGCTAAACGAGTGATTGAATCCAATAAGATAACAACATCTTTTTTGTGCTCAACTAAGCGTTTTGCTTTTTCGATAACCATTTCGGCTACTTGTACGTGACGAGAAGCTGGTTCATCAAATGTTGATGCAATAACTTCACCTTTAACTAGGCGTTGCATCTCTGTTACTTCTTCCGGACGCTCATCAATTAGTAATACCATTAATGTTGCATCTGGATGATTGTGTGTAATCGATTGTGCAATATTTTGCAGTAGCATTGTTTTACCCGCTTTTGGCGGTGCTACTAATAAACCACGTTGACCGCGACCAATTGGCGAGGCTAAATCAAGTACACGTGCTGTAATATCTTCTTTACTGCCGTTACCGCGTTCCATACGAAAACGTTCGTTAGCATGTAACGGAGTTAGGTTTTCAAAAAGAATTTTAGTACGAGAGTTTTCAGGCTTATCAAAATTAACTTCGTTTACTTTAAGTAAAGCAAAGTAACGTTCGCCATCTTTCGGTGGGCGAATAAGGCCTGAGATTGAATCGCCAGTACGCATGCTGAAACGGCGAATTTGGCTAGGTGAAACATAAATGTCATCTGGCCCAGCTAAGTAAGAGGCTTCTGATGATCTTAAAAAGCCGAAACCATCTTGTAAAATCTCTAATACACCGCCGCCGAAGATATTCTCTCCGCCTTTGGCATGGGATTTAAGAATGGCAAAAATAATATCTTGCTTTCTTAATCGGGCTACGTTTTCGAGCCCCATGGACTCAGCTAAGTTTACAAGTTCTTTTATAGACTTGTCTTTTAATTCGCGTAAATGCATATTGGTGGGTTCTTTATTACAGTTGTCATACTCAAAATCGCTTTGATCGTTGAGTGAGGTTTGTTGAATATAACTAAGGATTAGTTGGCTTTATAAACTAGCAGTTCACTGGCAAAGCGTCCAGTCTTTATACAAAATAAATTTAAAAAAAGGGCAAATAGCCCTTTTTTATAGTTCTAGCTTACAATTAGATGTTGTTTTCTAAAAACTCGATAAGTTGAGTTTTTGAAAGTGCACCTACTTTCGTTGCAGCTACTTGACCATCTTTAAAAAGAAGTAAAGTAGGGATGCCACGAATACCAAATTTTGGCGGTGTGCCAGCATTTTGGTCAATGTTTAATTTAGCAACAGTCACACGGCTGTCGTATTCATCAGCAACTTCGTGAAGAATAGGGGCGATCATTTTACAAGGTCCGCACCATTCAGCCCAGAAATCTACTAGTACTGGTTTATCTGATTGTAATACGTCAGCTTCAAAGCTATCGTCAGTAATTTGGATTATTTTCTCGCTCATTGCGCTCTCCGATTTAGTTAGGCGAAATATTTAGTGCGTATTTAAACACTCTTGTTTCTTATTGCAAGTTTAAACGTTATGCTTAAACGCTATGACTAAGACACATTTAACCGATAAAAAGTTTTCAGACTTTGCTATCGCACCGGAAGTGGTTGCCGGTTTAACCGAGAATGGGTTTGAATATTGCACACCTATTCAAGCAAAATGCCTACCTTTTATTTGTGATGGCCGTGATATTGCGGGTCAAGCTCAAACAGGTACAGGCAAAACGTTGGCGTTTTTAACGGCAACGTGCCATCGGTTATTACAATCTAGCAAAGTACCTAGTAAACATCCAAGAGCCCTGATCATGGCCCCTACTCGGGAGCTTGCGATTCAGATACACAAAGATGCTAAAATTTTAGCGCCGCACTGTAATCTTAACTTAGGTTTAGTATATGGTGGCGAAGATTACGAAAAACAACGTGCACAACTAGAAAAAGGCGTTGATATTTTAATTGGTACTACAGGTCGCTTAATTGATCTGTATAAGCAAGGCTGTTACACCCTTAATGAAATTGAGGTAGTCGTGCTTGACGAAGCCGATCGTATGTTCGATTTAGGTTTTATCAAAGATATTCGTTATATGTTCGATCGTATGCCAGATACATCAAAGCGTTTAAACTTATTATTCTCTGCTACATTATCGTATCGCGTACAAGAATTAGCTTTTGAACACATGACAAACCCAGAGCATGTTCAAATCGAACCTGACGTTAAAACGGGTAAACGTATTCAAGAAGAGCTATTTCATCCTTCGCAAGAAGACAAAATTAAGCTGTTGTTAACCTTAATTGAAGAAGAATGGCCAGAGAAAGCAATCGTGTTTGCAAATACCAAACACAGCTGTGAAACAGTTTATGCTTGGCTTAAATCTGACGGTCATCGTGTAGGTATGCTTACTGGTGATGTTAACCAGAAAAAACGCCAAACTATATTAGCGCAATTCAGTAAAGGTGAATTAGACTTTTTAGTAGCAACCGATGTTGCAGCGCGTGGTCTTCATATTCCAGAAGTAAGCCATGTATTTAACTTTGATTTACCTGACGACTGCGAAGATTACGTTCACCGTATTGGTCGTACTGGTCGTGCTGGTGCATCAGGTCATGCAATAAGCTTTGCTTGTGAGCAATACGCTTATAATTTACATGAAATTGAAGAATATATAGAGCACAGCATTCCTTTATCACATTATGATAAAACAGCATTGCTAGATGATTTAACTCAGCCTATTATTCAAAGAAAGCGCAACTATTCAACAGGTCCACGTAGCCGTAGTAATAACAGCGGACGTCGCCCAAATAATAGTTACCAAAAAGGACGGTCGTAAGCGACCGTTTGTAAAAGTAGTAGTAACTAGAGGTTTTTGAACGGTGGGGCAACTTAAACCGCAAAAAAATGTGTACGCAGTTATTGATTTGGGCTCAAATAGCTTTCATATGCTTATAGCCAAATCAATTGCTGGCGGTCTACAAACCATTGGACGTGTTAAACGCAAAGTCCGATTAGCCGCAGGGCTTGATACAAACAATGTATTAAGCTCTGAAGCAATGCAGCGAGGCTGGGAATGCCTTGCCCTTTTTGCTGAGCGCTTGCAAGATATTCCAGATAAAAATATCACCATAGTAGCAACTGCCACTTTACGGTTAGCAACTAACGCCGAAGTATTCAAAAATCATGCAGAAAAAATCCTTGGTCACAAAATTAATGTGATTAGTGGAGAACTAGAGGCGCGCACAATTTATAAAGGTGTTGCTCATACTTCTTCTTGTACAGGGAAACAACTGGTTATTGATATTGGCGGTGCTAGCACTGAAGTTGTTATTGGCAAAGCATTTGATGCCTTACATTATAAAAGCCTCAATATGGGGTGTGTTACCTACCTTGAACGCTATTTTAAAGATTGCCAATTAAGTAAGGGTAACTTTAACGCAGCTATAAAGGCAGCGCGCACTGTTATTGATGAAATATCCCCTGATTATAAAGCTGCTGGATGGCAAATTGCATCTGGTGCTTCTGGCACAGTACAAGCAATTCAAGAAATTATGGTCGCTCAAAATCTTGACGATTTACTTACGCTTGAAAAACTCAACACTATAAAAGAACAAGCAATTGCATTTAGCACTATTGCAGCACTAGATCTGCCTGGATTAAGTGAAGACCGTCGACTGGTATTTGTATCTGGACTCGCAATCTTAATTGCACTATTTGAATCTCTTGAAATAGAAAAAATGGGATTGGCGGGTGGAGCACTTCGTGAAGGTGTTTTATATAGCATGGTTCCGGAGTTCCATAATAACGACATTCGCAAACGCACGGTTGATGGGTTTATGAGTCGTTATCATGTCGATCAAAAACAAGCGTGTCGAGTTTCAAGCTTAGTTGTTCAGTTAGCTGCAAATATTGATAAAGACTGGCCAATTGAAAGTTTAAATGGGTTACCACTATTGAGAGCAGTAGCGCAGCTTCACGAGATTGGGTTATTAATAGAGTATAAGCAGTACCATAAACATACCGCTTATATTTTAGGAAATACCGATATGCCTGGTTTCTCACAATCAGAACATAAGTTAATAGTAGCCGTAGCTGATGCTCATCGTTCTGACTTTCCAAAAGGCTGCTTTAATTCACTCGGCGTAAATAGTCTATTAGCGCAATACATTGTGAGGTTACTTCGTATAGCAGTTATCTTATCGATGCGCAGACAAGATGACGTACTGCCTAAATTTGAGTTAACTGCTAAAAATGAAGTGTTAGACCTTAAGTTTGAAAGTAACTGGTTAAAAGATCATCCACTGATGGCTAGTGAGCTACAACAAGAGTCTAAACAGCAAGGTAAACTTGGTTGGAAGCTCATAGTAAACTAAGTTAAAAGGTCCTTCAGGACCTTTTTAGTGTTTAAAGTAACCACTTCGATGTAAATATGTGCGAACAGCACATTATTTCAAGTTTTCTTCAAAAAAGGGTTGATCTGTTTTCGGATCTCCCTATAATGCGACCCCACTGAGACGGGAAACGCCGAAGCATAGCAAGGCAGAAACTACTCAGAGAGTTAAATAAAACTTCGGTTTTAAATTATCTAAAAAGAAAGTTTAAAACTAAGTGTTGACTCGAAAAATAAAGGGTGTATTATTCGCATCCCTTGAGACGCTAAAGCGACTCAAAACGTTCTTTAA
>NZ_JADYXF010000006.1:0-131598 GCF_015864385.1 Pseudoalteromonas sp. SWXJZ94C | reverse complement strand
TTTTTTCACCCAAATTTGTATGCAAATAGCATAACATTTCTTTCTTAATGGGTGGCCAAAATTACTTTACCACTACATACAGCAACAATTAAGGTAGCGAACAGTGCATTACTATGTGTCTTGTTTTCAATTTTACGAATTCCAGCAACATCTAATAAAGTAAGAATTGATGTGGCTACAAATACAAACACACACACCCAAATAATGATGCTCAGATGAATCAAAATTATTCTCCAGTACGCTTAACAGCTTATTAAACCCACTTTGAGGGTTATAACACCCCAAAACGGCGTATATTACGTTGTTCGATAATTAAACCAAACAACTCATTTATAAACAGACAATTACAATCGCTACTCAGTAGCCTTTGTTATTTAACCCCAAAACGACTTTCAATAATGTTATGGGACAAAACTCAAATTACTGTACCTATACACAGCAATTAATTAATTCTATTTTTATTTAAAGCTTTATATCCCTAGCCTTTAAAATCTTGTATCCCTCTCACAAGGATCACCATCCTTATCGCCATCCATTTTTGTATTCGGGCAGTTATTAATAAAAAATATTGCTTCGTCTTTAGATGTCATTTGGCTACAGTGCTGCCTGCCATCACACGTAAAATTTTGCGTGCTTTTTGGAATAACGACTTTTGGGTATTTTTTATCAAAGGTAGCTAAATCGTCATTGGTAATAACGGGTGTTTGGCTGCTTGAGTGAGTGTTGTATTTATTAAATGCATATAAACAAAGTACGGCGATAAGACCAATTGAGGCGACTTTACCTAAAAAGCTACTGGCAAAATTAGATTTGGCAATGCGGTGCGGCTTGTTATGGCTTGTATTAGAATGTGGTGCATTCGCCGTTTTATTAAATGTTGCATTAGTTGTTTGATTAGGTGCTTTAAGTTCTGCAACGCCTTCTATGCGGCAATTAATTGCTTTGGTTTTACCATCGGGCTGGGTCGCTACTTCAAAATAAATGGTATCGCCCACTTTAGGCTTGCGGCTCATGTGTTTGAGCGCTGATATGTGTATAAACGTGTCGTGTTCTAAAGTGTCTGATTTAATAAAACCAAACCCTTTGTCGGTTTTCCACGATTTTAACAATCCTTTGTGCATATAAGTGCCTTAATAACCTGTAATGCTTAAACTGCGCTTTACGCTAGTTTCATTTAATTAACACTTGTTATTATACGTTCCTAAATCAAAACCATGCAACTAAATATTCATATTACGTTAATTTTACGCTTTATCTATTAAACAAAATTAATAAACCAAGTTATTAAAAAGTTATTAAATTTAACTATTAACTAAGCGCTTAAATAATTAAGCCTTAAAGTAAAGCTAAGTAAAAATTCAACTTGTTTATTTGTAATTTGCGGCTATATGTCCTTTAACTTCTGACAATAACTTTGTACAAAGCCACTAGCTTAACAGCTTGTTTACACAAGATTTTGTCATAAGTTATTTCTATCTGAATTAAGCTTTTTTAGTGTGATTTCTCATTCGTTATTTGCCCGTTTTATCTATACAATCCACACCTTGTTTTTACGTACATATTTCAAGTGATTATCTCATGCTATTAACGATTGTTTATATTATTGGTATTACAGCAGAAGCCATGACGGGCGCACTTAGCGCAGGGCGAATGAAAATGGATTGGTTTGGCGTAGTGCTGGTAGCCAGTGCGACCGCAATTGGCGGTGGTAGCGTACGAGATATATTACTTGGCAATTACCCACTTACCTGGGTACAACACCCAGAGTATTTATTAATTACCTGTATTGCCGGTATTGTTACTACGTGGCTTGCTAAATGGGTGGTTAAGTTTAAAGGTATATTTATGCGCTTAGATGCCCTTGGTTTAGCTGCCTTTAGTATTATTGGCTGCCAAGTAGGGCTTAATATGGGCTTGCACTACGGTATTTGTGTAGTGGCAGCTATTGTTACTGGCGTATTTGGTGGCTTACTGCGTGATTTAATATGTCGTCAAGCGCCGTTGGTATTGCATAACGAGCTGTATGCGAGCGTAGCGTTAATTGTAGCGTGCCTATATTTAGCACTGCACCATTATAATATTGACGACAACCTAAGCATTGTTGTAAGCCTAGTTGCGGGATACTTAATACGTATGGCGTCAATACGCTTTAAATGGCGCTTACCTACGTTTAGTTTATTAGAACCTGCTAAATAGTTAAAATAGTTATATAAGACAGGCTTGAATCTGCTAGGCAATAAAGCCTGTCTTCTCTTTAATGATCTTACTATTTGTACTCACACTACATCGCTTAACGCGGTTTTAGAGCCGCTGTTATTGTGTGCCATTACGCTAAAGCTGCCATCGGTTTCGAGTACAACTGCGGCAACCTCTTCTATTGCAATAATACCGGCGCCTCGCACAGCAGCGCGAATTTCTGACTTTGTTACCCGTTGTGATTTAAGGGCTGAATTACAATACTCGCCATTACTTAATAATAATGTGGGTTTTGCTTTTACAAGCGCTGCAAATTTTGACGAGCGCACACTAAACCAAGTAATAGCGTATTGCAGCCCTATTAGTACCATAAAGGCAAGAATGCCCTCAAACAGCGGGACACTTTTTGAAATAATAACAGACGCTAATATAGAGCCCAGCGCAATGGTGACTACAAAGTCGAACACATTCCAATTAGATAGTGTTCGCTTGCCCGATACACGCAACCAAAACACCAGCGCTACATAACCCAGTACACCAATAATAAGTACGCGCATTAAACCCTGAACATCATCAAAAAACATGCTTACTCCTTTATTTTTAAAGCCGCTATTAAATTTAACCCTTCTTTAATTTAGTTAATAGCTTTGCACCTAAAATCGTACCAATGGGGATAAATAAAAGCCATAGATATGCATAAAAATTTAAAGCAGGTTTAAGCAATGCAAAGTCATTTACACGTTTATTTTTGAGCAGCATGTAACTTATAAAATAACCAACTATTGCTGGTGCAATTTGTATTAACGAAATTACAATACCTGATGCAATATGCCCTGCTATTAATTTAGGATCGCCACCAGCAAATACTATATAAGCATTGTAAATACCTGTAAAAAAACTAATTAGCGAGAGTATTATAAATGCCTGTAAAAACAGGCATAAAAAAGTAAAAGCTTGTTCAAAAATAATCCTTACTTTGCTAAGCGTTAATCATTGCTTAACCGTAGTTGTTGCGAGTGAGTGCAATACTTTACCTATTTTTTTAGCCGCTGGGCAATTTACAGCATTATGGCGCTCAGCTATATAAGTAGGATCGTTGTAACTTAACCATACTTGCGATTGTGCGTCTTCCCAAACCAGTGCTTTTAGCGGTAAATCAATACCTATTGTTTGTGCGCACTGCATAAGAGGCGTACCGCCTTTAGGGTTACCAAATATAAGAACCTCTGTTGGGCGTAGTTGTTTATCTACTTTTTTAGCACCAGCTGCATGATCTATTCGTGCAAATATATTTAGCCCTTTTTGTTTTGCCGAATTCTCAAACTTATCCATAGTGGCTTTAGCGCTTAATGGGCTTTTTACTGAAATTAGTCCCTCTACTGCGTTAGCATTTGTAATAGCAAAGAGTAATGCGAGTCCAAAAATAATGTTTAATGTTTAATGTTTTCATACTTTCTCCTTTGAATATAAGTTTCTCTTTCACTTTTTTAAAATATTGATTGCTTTGCTGTCAAAAACTTATCAACTGTGGAGCGTAAAAGCTATAAATAATAAATTTACTCAATCGTTGTTTGGTGAGAATATTAACTGTTTTTCATAGAAGCCCGTAATGTTAGATGACGCTCTATGTTGTTGTTAAATTAAAAGGATTTATTTTGAAATTGATTAAACCGGTATTAACTTTGTCAATGATACTTTGTTTGCAAGGCTGTATTTCATACGATTTAGTATATGTTGAAACACATATCACAGGAAAAATACCAAAAAGAGGAACAGCCGTAAAAGAAGTAAAATACAAAGGGGGCTTTAAGTGGGTTGGCCTTATTATTTCACCAATAGCGCCATTCCCCATAATGTTCCCTTATGGTCGCGAACACACAACAACTTGGACCTCGAGAACAGATGGCATTGTTTACAAAGAAAGGCAATACACTAAATCTAAGGGTTATGGCTGTTTTTTTCTGGGTCCTGAAATAAATGGCTGCAGTGATGAAGCTACGTGGGGTACGTTTTTTATAAATGATTTAAAGCTGCATTAACTATTATCAACCATTCTTTAATGCCTAGGTGAGTTTAAATTAAACTTAGAGTTGATTATGATAGTTTAAGCATTATATCTATGCTTTCGCTTCTTAATTATTAGAAAGGATCACCATGTCTAACTATAACGAATCTCCAGAACAAGTTGCACAAGCTACTCAAGGCTTTGTTATGCAGCAAACTATGTTGCGTATTAAAGATCCAAAACCGTCTTTAGAATTTTATCAAAATGTATTGGGTATGAAGCTGTTAGGTAAGTATGACTTTCCTGGTATGAAGTTTACGCTTTACTTTTTAGGCTACGAGCAAGAGCTGCCAGAAGGCGATGATAAAGCAAAAGCTGAATGGGTGTTTCGTCGCCCTGCCTTAATTGAGTTAACGCATAATTGGGGCACTGAAAGCGACGACAGTTTTGAGGGATACCACAGTGGCAATCAAGAACCAAAAGGCTTTGGTCACATTGGCATTAGCGTGCCAGACGTATACGCAGCAAGTGAGCGTTTTGCAAAATACGATGTTGAATTTGTAAAAAAACCAGATGATGGCTCAATGAAAGGCTTGGCGTTTATTAAAGACCCTGACGGTTACTGGATTGAAATACTCTCTGCTGAGGGAATTACTGAAATTATTCTTTCTCAGTAATTATTATTTCTCGATAACTAAAATATTACACATAAAAAAGCCTGCTAATGCAGGCTTTTGGTTATGTAGTAAGTAATATTTAAACGTTATTTACGCAGTGCGTCTATTCGCGCATCAAGCGGTGGGTGCGATGAAAACAACTCAGCCATACCTTTACCACTTGCAATACCAAAGGCCATCATTGAGCCTTGTAATTGCGACGGGTGGTTTTGCTTTAATCGCTCAAGAGCTGAGCGCATTTTGTCTGCACCTACCAATTCTGCTGCGCCACTGTCGGCTGCAAACTCACGTTTACGGCTGTAACTTGCAACCACTATGCTTGCAAGCACACCAAATAATACTTGAAATACCATATCAAATAAGAAGTAAGTCCAGCTACTGCCGCCCTCTTCTTTATCGCTATTTATAAAGTTGTCTACAATGCCTGCAAGTACTTTTGCGGCAAATATTACAAAGGTGTTTACCACGCCTTGTATTAGCGTAAGCGTTACCATGTCGCCATTAGCAATATGCGATACTTCATGGGCAAGTACAGCTTCGGCTTGATCTTGGTTCATGTGGTGTAACAAACCTGAACTTACTGCCACTAATGAATTGTTTTTACTTGGGCCGGTTGCAAACGCGTTCATTTCTGGGCTTTCGTAAATTGCCACTTCAGGCATGTTAATACCTGCTTTTTTGGCTTGCTCAGATACTGTTTGCACAAGCCAATGTTCGGTTTCGTTGCGCGGTTGTGTAATTACATGTGCGCCTGTTGATCTTTTTGCGATCCATTTCGACATAAGTAACGAAATAAACGATCCGCCAAAACCAAATACTGAGGCTATAAGTAAAATTCCGCCAA
Organism: Pseudoalteromonas sp. SWXJZ94C; assembly: GCF_015864385.1. Lineage (NCBI taxonomy): Bacteria > Pseudomonadati > Pseudomonadota > Gammaproteobacteria > Alteromonadales > Pseudoalteromonadaceae > Pseudoalteromonas > Pseudoalteromonas sp. SWXJZ94C. The sequence continues at coordinate 125,876 of NZ_JADYXF010000006.1, read as the reverse complement.
GGCTACGATGGCTTAAACCCAGCACACTCATTATTATTGAAAGCACTACAGCTAATACCAACATAACTGCTAGGTTGGTTAATAAAAACAAAAATACACGTTTCATATTGTCCTCACAAAATAGTATTGATCACTGAACGATTAAAATATTTTGTATTAAATCGGCTAAAGCAATCACGACAAAATGACACACTATGTCATTTTGTTAACGCTATTCTGTGACAAACTATGTCATAACACAAGTATTATTTTTATGTTTATTAATAATTTTTTATGTGGCATTTTTGCCATTATTTAAGCATAAAATGTGTGGGCTAAATAGCTTCATACAGGTTGTTATTTACGCCGGCCATTTCAATAGGAAAACCACGCTCACCGGCCAATACACGTGCTACTTCACCAATATTTTCGCGGCTATTATGTTTTAGATACGACCATTGATGAGTATCACGATGATGATTTATAGTAGGATCACAGCTTAATATTCCCAATTTTATAAACTCAGCCACTATTTGATCTGCAGCTATTAACGTTGACGATGCTTTTACATTTTCAGCCCGTGCATAACTAATATGAGAATATAAACTTACATCAGCTACGCGCAAAGTGTCGTCATCCCCTGGGATTTGTTGCCCGCCAAACAAGGCATTATTTTGTGTGCTAGCACTTTTAAACGCGGGTACAAACTCGGCTACATAATCAATTGCGGTTTGAGTACGTGTTTGCAATGCTGTTTTGTCCCAGCCATCTTTAATGTAATGCAGATATTTATTGGGAATTTTAGGCTGTGCGCTCATTGGCGTTGCATCAGCTAATCCATCATTAAACAATGTAATGTTGTTGGTCATGCCATGTATTTGAAAATACCCGTTAGGGTAAGGCGTTAGCTGCGCCATACCTTCTGGCGTGCCACGGTTACCATAAATAATTATTTCGGGTATTTGCCCACCAGCACCTTGCCAATGAGTGATGTAAGAGGCTTTAAATTCAACCATACGTTTTACATCTACCCCAACCAAGTCATCAATAATACCGGTTTGAAAACCACACGCATTAATTAGGTAATCTACCTCAATGGTTTGTGTATCGGCTTTTGAATCAGTTTGCGCATTAAGATTTGGCTCTGATTGATATTCAATGCGCCACTTATGTGTTTGCTTATCATTATTACTATTTATAACTGGCGATACATTTTTAACGCTGGTGCTGGTTAAAACGTGTGCATGTTTGTACTCGGCAAGGGCGAGTTGAGCACTGGCCGATAAACGAAATATATTCCAACCATATTCTTGTGCAACAATGAGCGGAAACTTTAGCTTATCTAAATCTAAATGCTTAGCGACGGGTATCATCCACTCATCTAACGACGTTGGCTTGGCTACTTGTTTTTGCTTAGCAAGTTTTAGCATTTGTGCGCGACTATATAACTGATAATAATGCTCTGGCTCGCCTAATACTTTATTAGCGCTGTCTTGTTCAATAAGCTCGCTGTAGGCTTTTACTAATTTATTTAAACGCGGAAATAAGTCCTCGGGTGAGTCGTCATCGCGCTTGGGCACTGCAAATACTGTAGGGCGAACATCGATGGTATGGGGATAAAGGCGAGCAATATCTATACATTGCTTGAGTAAATCTATGCAGTCTTCGTCGGGTATTTCGCGATATAAATTGCCACCTGCGTGCAAATGGCACATTGGAGGACCATCAATTAACGACTTTTTCTTTTCAAGTACGTAAGTTTCTAACCCTAACGCAGCAAGCCTAATGGCTATTGTGGCGCCTGCGGTGCCCCCACCTATTATGCCTACGCGTTTTTTAGGTAAGCCATTGTTTAGTGCTTTTGGCTCGGCGCTTACGTGCGCATTTTGGGCGTAGCTTTTAATAAATGGGTGCGTCATATAGTCGTTATGTCCTTAGTAACATTGTCGTAAATGTCATCTGCAGTTGGTAAAGTTTATATGTGTACTAACGTAGGCTATTTCAAGGCTTAAACACAATAAATAAGTTCATGTATTCAATACAAAAACCGCTTTGTATTTAACAAAGCAGTATTTTAATTTTTAAGAATTTAAATCGAGGGTATTGAGTAAGCTTTTGTATATTTGTAATTTAGGAGTTTGCTCGCTGTATGGGCTTATGGCAAGTATTGGGAACGGTAAACGTGCTTTAAGTGAATCAAGGTTTGCTTGGTACTCGTCCATATTTTTATCTACTTGGTTTGCAATCCAGCCAACGCAGTTTATACCCATACTTTGCATATGCGCAGCGGTTAGTAACGCATGATTTAAGCAACCTAGCTTCATGCCTACAACGAGTATTACCGGCATTTTTTCTGCTTTAACCCAGTCGTATAAATACTCCGTATTGTTAATAGGTAACGCCCAGCCACCAGCGCCTTCGGTAAGTATGTAATTAGCACCCTGCTGTTTTACATCTTTATAAGCATTACTTAGTTTATCTACAGTAATACTAACCCCAACTTGCTCAGCGGCTATGTGCGGCGCAATAGGTGGTGCAAACGCAAACGGATTTACTACGTCGTATTTAGCGCTGACTGTTGCACTTTCCATTAGTATGAGGGCATCGGCATTTACTAGCTGATCGAACGCCATTTCGCAGCCAGCAGCAAGGGGTTTAAAGCCAATGGCTTGTTTTTTATGTTGGGCAAGTAACTTTAATAGCAAACTGGTAACGTGGGTTTTTCCGGCATCGGTGTCGGTGCCTGTTATAAAAAATTCTTTCATGCGTTGCCTTTAATGTCTTTGGGCTTATTTAGTGTTTTTCTAATGATAACAGCACCACATGATAAGACACACATGCTTTGTTATTTATAAGCGGATACGCATTACATACATGTTGCAGTGCTGACTTGGTAAGTAATCCTTGGCGCGTATTGGTATGATTTTGTGTAGTAGCGCCAATAGCTTTAATAGAGGCAATAGCTTTTAAAGGTGTTGTGTATTCATCGGTATAAATACGTTTTTGAGCGCTGTTAATAGTAAACCCTGCATTTTGGACTGATTGGTTTATATGCAATTCACTATTAAAGGTATTTATGTGGCTGTTAGAATCAAGCGCTGCAAAGGCTGTTTTTATTTCGTTAAGTGAGCCCTCTACCACAGCGCTTATGTACGCCTGCCCGCCTGGTTTTAATATGCTGTAAAGTGATTGCATTAAAGCCGAGAAATTAGCAGACCACTGCACTGCAAAATTACTGTAAATTACATCAACACTGTTTGCTTGTAGCGGTAAGTTATCCATATCGGCGCATATTTTTGATGTAGTTAAATCACTACTTTGCAGCATGTTTAAGCTCAAATCCATTGCAATAACGCTTGCAAACATACTTTGTAAGGTATGCGTATTAACAAGCGGACCTGCACCTAAATCAACACAAAGCTTATTTTTATTAAAGTCTGGTTTTATGAGTGAAAATAAATCGCTTGCTGCGTGTTTTTGTACATTTGCATGGGTGTTATAACGCGCTGCCGCCTTTGAAAACTTACTTTGGGCAGACTTTTTAAGCTCTTTGTTTAGCTCCTTGCTTAAATCCTTGTTTAACTCTCTATTTAAATCGCTACCCACTAGGCATGGTTTTACTCGTTGTGTTTGCACTAGGTCTGTTTTTAATACTGGCTGAGCAGTCATGCTATTGCACCTACTAAGTGTTTAACTAAGTGCGTTATGTCTTGCTCGGTATGTGCGGCGGTTAAAGTAATGCGCAAACGTGAGGTGTTATGTGCAACCGTGGGCGGTCTAATTGCAGTGAGCCAAATACCCTGTTGTTTAAGTTTATCTTCCGCTTGCAACGTTTGCTCAGCGCAGCTTAATACAATGGGTTGTATGGCTGTGTTTGATAGCATTACAGCAATATTGTGAGTTTTAGCGAGTTGCTTAAATAACGCAATATTGGCATTTAGCTTATCGCGTTTATCATTGGCTGTTTTTATGCTTTTAATACGCGCAAGTGTATGGCTTGCCATAAGCGGCGACATAGCGGTTGAATACGTGTAATCACGATTAAATTGCAGCATGTAATCAATAAACTGTTTACTGCCTAATACACATGCGCCGCTACTGGCGACTGCTTTACCAAAGGTAATAACCAGTATTTCGGGAAGCGCTAAACCCTCATCTAACAACGCTTCGCAACTGCCCAAACCGGTTTTACCTAATGCACCAAAGCCGTGTGCGTCATCAATCATTAGCCATGCGTTGTGCTGTTTTGCAAGTGCGAGCAATTCTCTAAGAGGTGCGGTATCGCCATCCATCGAAAACACACCTTCGCTTATAATTAGCTTGTTTTGCGCTTTTGATTTTTCGAGCCGTGAACGTAAATGGTTCATGTCGTTATGATTAAAACGTACTAAAGCCGCGTTAGAATGCATAGCCCCGTCAATCAGGCTTGCATGATTTAACTTATCTTGAAAAATAGCGCTGTTTTGTGCAGCTGCTTTATCTTGAAACAACGCTTTAATTACGCTGCTATTAGCGCTAAACCCTGAGTTAAATAGCATCCCTGCGCCATAACCAAATTGCTCGCATAAGTATTGCTCAAGCGCTTTTTGCTGCGCCTGATAACCTGTCACTAATGCGGAGCTGTGGCTGCCTAATGCTTGGGAGTCATTAATATTAACAGCCACATCTCCAAAGCCTAAGTAATCGTTACTGGCAAAATTAAGATAGGTTTTATTATTAACCGTTATGGTACGCGCTGTTGCATGTTGCACTACGTGGCGCTTACGAAGTAACGCATCTTGCTGGCGAGCCTGCAGATGCGTATTTATAAAATCAAAAGGCATAGATATAAAAGCCTACGCTTCGTAAAACAATTCAGACGTTGCTTTGTCGGCTACTTGCGATGAAAGCGAGGCTTCTACTGCTTCGTCTGAATAGTCGTGACGCGTTTCGGGGTTCATACCTAGTTTTTTAATTAGGTTCATATCGGCATCAGCGTCTGGGTTTTCGGTGGTAAGAAGTTTGTCGCCATAAAATATTGAGTTAGCGCCTGCAAAAAAGCACATTGACTGCATTTGCTCGTTCATGGCGTTACGCCCTGCCGATAAACGTACATAACTGTGTGGCATCATAATGCGTGCTGTTGCAATGGTACGTACAAATTCAAAATGATCTAAATCGTCTGCGTTTTCAAGCGGTGTGCCTTTAACTTTAACGAGCATATTAATAGGCACGCTTTCTGGCTGTTGTGGCAAATTAGCTAGCTGCATCAGTAACCCATAACGGTCGCTTGCTTGCTCGCCCATACCGACTATTCCGCCTGAGCATACTTTCATACCTGCATCGCGTACGTGATCAATGGTATTTAATCTATCTTGAAAAGTACGGGTTGATATAATTTGTTCGTAATACTCAGGTGACGTGTCGAGATTATGATTGTAGTAATCAAGCCCTGCGTCTCTAAGCTCATGGGCTTTTTCGTTAGTGAGTTTACCCAGCGTCATACAGGTTTCTAACCCTAGCTCTTTTACTTCTTTAACCATTTGCGAAATGTATGGCATGTCTCTGTCTTTTGGATCTGACCAAGCAGCGCCCATACAAAAACGCGTCGCGCCTTTTTGTTTTGCAAGGCGTGCTTGCTCTACTACTTTTTCTACTTCTATTAAGCGTTCGCGTTCTAAATCTGTTCGGTAATGACCCGACTGCGGACAATACTTACAATCTTCTGGGCAAGCGCCTGTTTTAATTGATAACAAGGTAGAAATTTGCACTTCATTTGGGTTGAAGTTAGCACGGTGAACCGAGGCGGCTTTAAAAAGTAAATCGTTAAATGGCATTTCAAATAATGCTTTAACCTCATCGTGGGTCCAATTGTGACGAACAGGTGCAAGTTCCATAATACTCTCTTATTTTTTTCATAACGGTGATATTGGCTTAGTCTACGAGTTGAAGTACCATTGTCAACGAACCCAACCAATTTAAAGTTTACATATGAATAAAAAGAATACGATTGACCTTGATTTTGATCGTGAGCACATTTGGCACCCATACACATCTATGACCAAGCCAATTCCGGTATATCCCGTTACACATGCAAATCACAATATTATTCACCTCGAAACTGGCGAGCAATTAATCGATGGTATGGCCTCGTGGTGGAGTGCAATACATGGCTATAACCACCCTGTTATAAATAACGCCATGATTGAGCAAATTAATAATATGAGCCACATTATGTTTGGCGGTATTACGCATAACAGTGCGGTAGAGCTGTGCAAAAAAATAGTAAATATAACGCCACCTAGTTTAACTAAAGTGTTTTTAGCCGACAGCGGCTCAGTAAGTGTTGAAGTGGCAATAAAAATGGCGCTGCAATATTGGTTGAGCCAAGGTATTACTACAAAACAAAAATTAATGACACCTTACAAGGGCTACCATGGCGACACCTTTGCAGCCATGAGCGTATGCGACCCCGTTAACTCAATGCATAGTTTATATTCAGGCTTTTTACCTGAGCATGTATTTGTGCCTGCGCCGGTTAGTAAATTTGATAGCGAGTTTAACCACGGTGAAGCCCAAGAGCTTGAAGAATACTTTAAAGCAAACCACAACCAAGTAGCCGCCTTTATCATTGAGCCTATTGTACAAAACGCGGGTGGTATGAACTTTTATCACCCTGATTATTTAGCTTGCGTACGTAAATTGTGCACCCAATATAACGTACTGCTAATTTGCGACGAAATAGCCACAGGCTTTGGTCGTACTGGTAAATTATTTGCTGTAGAGCACGCCAATATAGAGCCCGATATAATGTGTATTGGTAAAGCATTAACCGGCGGTTCAATGACGTTATCAGCCACTATAACAAGCGATAAAATAGCTATTGGCATAAGCGAAGGTGAAGCGGGTGTTTTAATGCATGGTCCTACGTTTATGGGTAACCCGCTTGCCTGTGCAGCAGCCTGCGCAAGTATTGATTTATTACTTGAGCAAAACTGGCAACAACGAATAAGCCAAATAAACACCCAACTACAACAACTTAATAAATGCAGTGAACTAGATGCGGTTGCCAATGTGCGTACCTTAGGTGCAATAGGCGTTGTTGAGCTAAAGGATACTGCTGGTAATGTTGATGTTGCTAGAATTCAGGCTTATTTTGTAGAGCAAGGTGTGTGGATCCGCCCATTCGGTAAACTAATTTACCTTATGCCACCGTATATAAGTGACGAAACCAGTATAAAAACACTGTGTAATGCTATTTATAACGCCATTAAAGGCAAGCATTACGCTTAATAACGGGTCTCAATACAACTTATAGTGCTATTTATAGGTAACTTACCGCTACATTTAGTGTTTTTATCTATTAAGCGAGTTTGTGGTTATTGATCTCACTAACCATAAGCTATATGATAATGGCTATCATTTACAATTACTCTTTTTGGACTTTTCTGCTATGAATTTATTATTTAAACCAGCAAAAACCTTAGGTGCAAGCCTTTTACTAGCCTCGGCGTTTATGGCTCAACCTGTATTTGCCAACGGCCCTATTGGTGAGCATGTAAACCATCTTCAAGAAAACATTAAAAGCTACACCGAAGAAGTAGAATGGATGGTAGGCAAAGTTGATACCATGGTAAGCGACTACGATACTAAAGGCGCAAAAGCGGTAAAAACTGATGATTTAATTGAATATTGGGAATCAGTAAAATTTCATAGTGCAATAGAAACTAACTTTGTACCGGTATACGCCTCTATTTGGCAAGGTATTTACGGCGTTAAAATGGCTATCGAAAATGCTAAACCAGCGGCTGAAGTACGTAAAGAGCAAGAAGCGATGAACATAGCCTTGTGGCAAGGTCTTGGGGCTGTTAAGCTTGCTGCAAAATTCCAGCAAAAAGGCTTGTTAGACGCTGTAAAAGCAACCGCTACAACTCAAATGACACAAAGCGCGACAATTGACGAAATTAAGCACAAATTAGACCGTGTAGTAGCTAAATTTGCTGAGCGCTTACAAGACGAAGCAACTGAAATTGTTCACGATACTTACCTACACCTGTTTGAAGGCGTAGAAGGTACTCTTATCGAGCAAGACGCAAAACTAGTTGAAGTGCTGGAAAAAGACTTTAACGTAACACTGCCACAAGCAATTAAAAACAGCAAAAGCGTAGATGAAGTACGCGATGTGATTAGTGATATGCAAACAAAATTAGACCGCGCTAAGGTTTTAATAGAAAAAGCCGAAAAAGCACGTAAGGATGTATTTTAAGTGAAGCGTAGGACCTTTATTCAAGGCCTAGCTGCGTTAGGGGTGGTTGGCTCATTGCCACTACCTCTTTCTCGTGCGCTAGCCGCTGATATAGCAAACCCTGTTTCTGTTGATGATTTACCAAAGCTTAAAGGTGAGCTAACCCTTTATTTAGGCCGAGGCGAAGGTGGTTTGTATGAAAACGTATTACAAGCAATCCAGAAAAAAAATCCAGACTTTAAACTCGGTATACGCCGAGGTCCAACGGCTGCGTTAGCTAATACCATTGTTGCTGAGTCTAAAGCGGGTGTTCGCCGCGCTGATTTATTTTGGGCAGTTGACTCAGGCGCGATTGGTTTAGTAACCGATGCAGGTCTTGCACAACCTATTCCAAGTGATTTATCTGCTCAGTTACAACCACAATTTAGATATAAAGAGTGGGCACCTGTAACTGGTCGCATTCGTACATTGCCATATAACACGTCGCGTTTGACCAAAGATCAAATTCCAACAAGTATTATGGAAATTGCCGACAGCGATTTAAGTATTGGTTGGGCACCCGCCTACGCTTCTTTTCAATCATTTGTAACCGCAATGCGAATTTTAGAAGGCGACGACAAAACCGCTAAGTGGCTTAAAAAGATTCAAAAACGTGCTAAAACATACGCTGGTGAATTAGGTGTTGTTATGGGCGTTGAACGTGGCGAAGTTGATATTGGTTTTGCTAATCACTATTACACATTGCGTTTAAAATCAGGCAAGCCTGATGCTAAACTTGATTTAGCATTTACACAAAATGATGCTGGCTGTTTAGTTAATGCATCGGGTGTATTAGCGCTTAACGACGATCCGCTTGCTACTAACTTTATGCGTTACTTACTAAGTAAAGAAGTACAAGGTTACTTAGCCAGCGAAGCGTACGAAATTCCACTAGTAAATGGTATTACCCAACCTGAAGGTTTACCGTCACTTGCTAATATTTCTCCACCTAAAGTAGATTTAACACAGCTTGCTGATTTACGCCCTACTATAGATTTGATGCGTAGCAGCGGCGTATTGTAATGAGAATACCTGCCTCTTACCCAATGGCGCTGCTTGCAGCGCTCATTACGCTTACCCCTGTTTTTATATTAATGGTACTAGCGAGCGATTCAAGCTCAGTATTTGATAGCCACAATCTTAAAATTTTAGGCAACACGTTATCTTTAATGGGATTAACGGTATTAGGCTCTATTTTAATTGGTGTGCCACTGGCGTTTATTAGTGCCTATGTTCATTTACCTTTCAAAAAACTGTGGCTAGTTATATTTGCAGCCCCGCTTGCAATACCTAGCTACATTGGCGCATTTACCCTTTATGCTGCTTTTGGTCCTGGAGGTGAAATAAATACCTTAACGGGAATAGAAACACCATCAATGTATGGTTTAACAGGCGCTGCAATTGTAATGACGCTGTATACCTTCCCATTTGTAATGATGACAACTCGTTCATCCTTACTTAGTCTTGATGCGAGTATGGTTAACGCAGCACGTACGCTAGGCATGTCGATGACACAAAGCGTGTTTAAAGTAATATTACCGCGTGTAGTTAATGGCATTGCAGCCGGCTCTTTGTTAGTTGCGCTTTATACATTATCAGACTTTGGTACACCGGCAATGATGCGCCTAGATACCTTTACCCGTGTAATTTATGTTGAATACAACTCGTTTGCTTTAGGTCGCGCAGCAATGCTCTCGCTGCAACTAATGGTTATTGTAGGGTTTTTGTTATTACTAGAATCACAAATAAAAACAGCGACCGAAAAACAAGGTCGTTCATTAGTGTTATTCCCTAAAAAATGGCAGTTAAGTGCAATGTTTTTAACGTTTGCTCCTATATTGTTTTTAGCTATTGGTTTACCGCTTGCCATATTTTCGCTTTGGTTAGCACGAGATGGTTTAAGTTCTTTTGATTTTAGTATTGCATGGAATTCAACATATGCATCGCTTATTGCCGCTGTAGTAACCGTTATTGTTGCAATACCCGTTGCACATGCAGCACTTAGTGGTAAAGCGGGCAAAATAATGGAACGAGTCACTTATTTTGGTTTTGGTATTCCGGGTATAGTAATGGGCACAGCGCTTGTTTACGGTGGTTTGCAGTTATCATTTTTATACCAAACATTAGGGCTGCTTATTATTGCTTATATGCTGCGTTTTTTACCGCTTGCAGTAGGCTCTGTAAGAACAAGCACCGAACACTTAGATCCAAGCTTAGTAAAGTCTGCGCGCGTACTTGGCGCAAGCCCCCGCGAAGTATTTACTCGCATTACACTGCCTTTAACTATGCGCGGTATTATTGCTGGCGCAGCACTGGTATTTTTAGAATCAATGCGCGAATTAGAAGCCACTTTGCTACTTGGTCCTACTGGGTTTGAAACCCTTTCGACTTATTTATGGCGTGTATACGAAGCGGGATATTTTGGTCGTGCTGCTATTCCTGGATTACTTTTAGTAGTGATTTCTGCCTGCGCGTTAGCTATTATGCTTTCTGGCGAAAAACGCAACCAGTTTGAACACTAAGGATTTAAAAATAAATGCTATCTGTAAGTAAGTTGTCTATAGATTATGGAAGTAACCGTGTAGTAAGCGATTTAAACTTATCACTGGGTGAAAACGAAATCCTTATGCTTGTAGGACCTACAGGTTGTGGTAAAAGTACTATTTTACAAGCACTCGCTGGTCTTATACCTATTAGCGAAGGTGAAATAAACGTTGATAAATGGCGTGCAACACCAAAATTAACGGTACCTCCCGAAAAGCGTAGTGTAGGCATGGTATTTCAAGATTTTGCGTTATTTCCGCACTTAACCGTACAGCAAAACATTTGCTTTAGATTAAAAGATACAGCCCCTGCCGAGTATTGGATAAACCTACTTGGACTGAGCGATTTTAGAGAAAAAAAACCAGCAACGCTTTCTGGCGGACAAAAACAACGTGTAGCACTTGCGCGCACCCTTGCCCATCAGCCAGACTTTGTATTGCTTGATGAGCCGCTTTCTAACTTAGATGCTGCCCTTAAAGACATGCTTCGTTGGGATATTAGAAACGCACTTAAAGCCGCTGGCGTACCTGCTATTTGGGTAACACACGATCAAGAAGAAGCTCTTTCGGTTGGTGATCGTGTTGGCGTTTTAAAAGGTGGTAAAATTCAGCAAATCGATACACCCGAGCGCTGCTTTAGCACGCCAAACAATCGTTTTGTGGCACGTTTTTTAGGTGAAGCAAGCTTTATTGCAGGCAGCTTTGAGAACGGACAAGTCACTACCTCGATTGGTAATGCGCCGGCTCATGGCGTTGACTGTGAAAGTGGTGATGTTGATGTACTGCTACGCCCTGACGATGTATTGCTTGTACAAAGCAGTGTTGGTAATAACGGCGAAGTCATTTGGGTACGTTTTGAAGGTGGCAGCCGCTTGTGTGCAATAAAATTAGCGTGCTCTACCGTTGTAACTAGCCGAGTAAACCATGAAGTTGTGGTAAACCCAGGCGATGAAGTACATGTTTCATTAAGCACATCACACCCACTAGCGGCTTATAAAACTATAGACTGATTAAAAGATTGATGTAGGTATTAATTTAAACATTAATACCTACATCAATACTTGCTATTTAGAGCCAAAATTCAATTTTAAATACGTTCCCCGTTAAAACCCTATTGCGCTTAAAACTAATACTTTCTACCTTTAAAAAATTCACTATAGTCAATAAAAAACAATAATATGCAGGTTAAATTATGAACCTGTTGCTATTAATCGGCTGTTACTGTTTACTGAACAAAGATTAATGTTCAAACAGTTCCCCTCAGGTATCGTTTATCAGGTTACGCCTTTTATATTAGTTAAAACCACACACATACATTAAAACACATTATTAAGCATTGCTTTTAGCTAACGTATTATAAAAATAAAATTATATTCACAGCGTTAATGAACCTAAATTATTCTTTATAAGTTTAAGATAATGTTCAGCCCTTAATGGTACAAAGGATTTAGAAAGTGGATAAAATAAGTACCAAAAAAGAACTATTAGAATACTCTGAAAGTATTGTAAATACAGTTCGAGAACCACTCATTGTTTTAGATCAGAACTTAAGAGTAGTAACAGCGAGTCGCTCATTTTATGAGTTTTTTCGCGCTAATCACAAAGACACCGTTGGAAAGTTAATATACAACCTTGGTAATAATCAATGGAACATTCCCAAGCTTCGTGAATTATTAGAAACCATATTGCCTCAAAAAACGAGCTTTGATGATTACAAAGTTGAGCATAATTTTAAAACAATTGGCTGGCGTACAATGTTGCTCAACGCAAGGCAAATTAAACGTACTCAGTCAAAAGATCGAATTATTTTATTATCTATCGAAGACATTACCGAACGTAATGCGATTCAAGAAGGGTTAGTAAAAGCAAACAAAGAATTAGAAGTGCTTACAAATGATTTAGAAAGTGCAGCTCGAGTTAAGTCAGAGTTTTTAGCAAATATGTCGCATGAACTGAGAACCCCGCTTAATTCTATTAATGGTTTTTCTGAGGTACTTTACGATGAGACATTTGGCACTTTAAACGACAAACAAAAACAGTATGTTAAAAATGTACTGGTAAGTGGCAAACACTTACTGTTACTTATTAACGAAATACTGGATATGGCAAAAATTGAAGCGGGCAAAATGACTCTGACCATTTCTCATTTGCCAATTCGCCAAGTACTGCACGAAATTACGGGGCTTACAGCAGATACAGCTAATCAAAAAAAACTGAACATGTGCCTTGAAATTGCTGATGATTTACCCTCTATTGAAGCTGATTCTCTTAAAGTTAAACAGATACTTTATAATTTGCTTTCAAATGCAGTTAAATTTACGCCTGATACTGGTCAAATTGGTGTTAAAACACGCCATACTGATACAGAAATAGAGATAACAATTTGGGATACGGGTATTGGTATTGCGGCTGAAAATATGGAAAAAATATTTGAAGGCTTTTTTCGCATAGAAACCCCCTACTCTAGATTAACAGAAGGTACAGGACTTGGACTGCCTATTGCAAAAAGTCTAGTAAAGTTGCATGGAGGCGAATTTGTTATTGAATCTGAAGGTGTTAATAAAGGCACTTCGGTTCGTATAACTTTGCCAATTAAACAAAAGCCTATGGTAAAGCATAATGAAAACCAAAATAGTAGTAGTTGACGATAACGCTAATAATCTATTGCTAGAGGAGGATCTTTTACTCATGGCAAATTTTGAAGTATTCACTGCCATGAATGCAAAAGATGCCCTTTTGGCAATAAGACGTGAACACCCAAAAATTATTATTTTAGATGTTCAACTACCAGATATGTCTGGAACAGAAGTTGCCAAAATTTTGCGTGATGAAAAAGAAACTGCAAATATCCCTATTGTATTTGTTACGGCTTCTGTTTTACCCGCTGATATAGACCAATTACTGTGTATACCTAACAGTGCGTATATTTCTAAGCCTATAGACACACGCATGTTCGCTAAACAAATAAGTTTATATATAAAGTAATAACCACCTTGGTTCAAACCTTAATACACAGGAAAAGTTGATGAAAGATAGCCCTTTAATTTTGGTTGTTGATGACAATCTTCAAAATATAGAACTCATGCAAGCTTACCTTGAACCTAAGGGATATAAAACAGTAACCGCTACTGGTGGTCAACAAGCATTAGACTTGTTAGCCGAGCAACCAATTGACATTATTTTACTTGATATAATGATGCCAGGCATGAACGGTTTTGAAGTAACACGCCGTGTTAGAGAAAATGCTGTATTAAAACTTTTACCTATCATACTTATTACTGCTTTAAGAGAGACAAAAGAACGAGTAGAAGGAATTGATGCTGGTTGTGATGACTTTATTACAAAGCCTGTAGATAAAAACGAGTTGTTATCGCGTGTTAAGTCCCTTCTTAAAATTAAAGACTATAACGATTTAAGAACTAATTATCAGAAGCAATTAGAAACTGAAGTTGCCCAAAGAACTGAGTCATTAAAACAAGCAATGCAAGCTATTAAAGATGCATCGCTTGAAACAATTAATAGATTAACTAAAGCTGCTGAATATAAAGATGAAGAAACTGGCGCGCACATACAACGAATGAGTTTATATTCTGAAGCCGTTGCACGCAGCTTTGGATTAGATGAAACGACAGTTGAAAACATTTTGTTTTCAGCGTCAATGCATGACCTAGGAAAGATTTCTACACCTGATCATATTTTGCTAAAGCCGGGTCAACTAGACGCCGCAGAATGGGAAATAATGAAACAGCATACCGTTGTAGGCGCGAGTATACTTTCAGGTTCTGATTCTGAAGTTATTAAACTAGGTGAAGTTATTGCTCGCTCACATCATGAAAAATGGGACGGCTCTGGTTATCCTGATGGCTTAAAAGGTAATGAAATTCCAATTGCAGCACGCGTAGTTGCTATTGCTGATGTATTTGATGCCCTGTCGTCAAAGCGTCCTTATAAAAAATCATTCTCACAAGAGAAAACATTTGCCATTATTAAAGACGGTAGCGGAAGTCACTTTGATCCAGAAATAGTAGATGCTTTTTTTGCAGTTCAAGAAGATATTTTAGCGATTAAACAAAAGTATGCTGAAAAGTAACACGTCCATAATTAATTAAAGAAAACGCTATAAACGACCATACCCCAATAAGCCTTCACCAATGCAAGGCTTTACTCAAATGTTTTTTTTAAATACTTTAAACCTCTGCCAATATTGAAATAAGTGACTATATTTATTAAAACAATCCAGATGGACCTGAGAATTTTGAAGCAAATGTGCTTTACCACTTTGGTTTTATTGGTGATAAAACAGGGTCTGTTTATCTTTCTAGATTAAGCCAGTAAAGTAGTAGTAGCAAACGATGTGTTTGCTTGTACGACTGCAAGCAGTAATCCGGAAATTTATAAAAAGCCGTTTTGATAGCGCAACTATTAATAAACTTTGAGATATTTCATGGCGAGATTGGAGCAGCAATAAAATTACTGCTCATTTAGATGCTATTACAAAATGAGATATTAACGCTTTAACTAAAATCTAGTTAATAGATTTAAAAACTACCACTCAAACATGTACGCCATTTTGCTTATTGTTTTAAGCGGAATATGGTGAGAGTTACGCTTAGCGTATAAATGTTGCATAGATTTGTCTTTAACTTCACCCACTATCACTTCTTTAACCTGATAACCTAAAGCGGTAGCCGCTTGTGAGTACGCTACAAATTCCCACTTTTTGATATTAGTATTATCAACAATCACCAAGGGTATTCCTTGAGCAAGTGAATTTATAAAGCGCGCTAAATTTAAATTATGAAATTGCGGTAATTTAAATTTATCAAAGTGGTATTCCCCCTGATCATCAATAAAATAATCATCAGTCGAACAAATTAGATATTGGCTTTCGTCAGCCCCGCCTAATTCATCAGCTAGGTTTTGTGCATAGTAAGACTTACCGCTTCCTGGTAGTCCTCGTAAAATAAAAACTTGTTTCATAGCATCGATTTTTTTAAGAGTGAATAAATATAAATTTGATTTGTTGTTAATAATGCCACAAAACCATTAAATTTAAGAGCACCAAATAACAATTGTGGCAATTAAACCCTAAAAACTGTTTAAAAATAAACCGTATGCATAAAAAGTTTTAAAGAGTTGCCTACAATAGTTTTTTTATTTAACTTTACTAGGTAAGATACAGGGTTCAAGTGCAGCGCCGTTTATGAGCAATTAAAGCCAGAGTGCTGCGCACAGTTAAATAAAAATAGTTAGGCAACTTATTATCATTGGAGTGAAGATGAGCCATTTAGCGATTTCAGAGCTATTAAAAGGCAATGTTGCGGTAGACAGCCAAGTAACAATTAAGGGCTGGATCCGTACTCGCCGCGATTCAAAAGCAGGAATTTCATTTTTAGCCGTTCATGACGGTTCGTGTTTTGATCCTATTCAAGCGGTAGTTCCTAATTCACTTAATAATTATGATGAAGTTACTAGCTTAACAGCCGGTTGTTCTGTGTCGGTTACAGGTGTTTTAGTTCAATCTGCTGGTCAAGGTCAATCTTTCGAAATACAAGCTAATACAGTGACTGTATTAGGTTGGGTAGAAAACCCTGATTCTTATCCAATGTCGGCAAAGCGCCACAGCATTGAGTACTTACGTGAGCACGCTCACCTTCGCCCTCGTACAAATATGATTGGCGCAGTAACTCGTGTACGTAACTGTTTAGCACAAGCTATTCACCGTTTTTACCACGAGCAAGGTTTTTACTGGATCAGCACGCCAATCATTACGGCAAGTGACTGTGAAGGTGCTGGCGAAATGTTCCGTGTATCAACGCTTGATATGCAAAACTTACCGCTTACAGACAAAGGCGAAGTTGATTACAGCGAAGATTTCTTCGGTAAAGAAGCATTCCTTACTGTATCAGGTCAGTTAAACGGTGAAACTTACGCGTCTGCAATGTCAAAAATTTACACATTTGGCCCAACATTCCGTGCAGAAAACTCAAACACATCTCGCCACCTTGCAGAATTTTGGATGGTTGAACCTGAGGTTGCGTTTGCTGATTTAGAAGACATAGCAAAACTTGCTGAAAACATGCTTAAGTATGTATTTAAAGCAGTACTTGAAGAACGCCGTGATGACATGGAATTTTTTGCACAACGTGTAGAAAAAACAGCAATTACGCGCTTAGAAGAATTTGTAGAAAAAGACTTCGCACAGGTAAATTACACTGAAGCAGTAGAGATTCTTAAAAACTGTGGTAAAAAGTTTGAGTACGCTGTTGAATGGGGTGTAGATTTACAGTCTGAGCACGAGCGTTACCTTGCTGAAGAACACTTTAAAGCACCAGTAGTTATTAAAAACTACCCACGTGACATTAAAGCATTTTACATGCGCCAAAACGAAGACGGTAAAACCGTTGCCGCGATGGACATTGTAGCGCCTGGTATTGGCGAGATCATTGGTGGTTCACAACGTGAAGAACGCCTTGATGTGCTTGATGCGCGTTTAGAAGAAATGGGCTTAAACAAAGAAGATTACAGCTGGTACCGCGATTTACGCAAATACGGTAGCGTGCCACATTCAGGCTTTGGTTTAGGCTTTGAGCGCTTAGTTGCTTATGTAACAGGTATGGGCAACGTACGTGACGTTATTGCCTTCCCTCGTACTAAAGGCAGCGCAACTTACTAAATTGGTAAGTAAACTGTTTTAAAATATTGAAAAACCAGCTTAGTAGCTGGTTTTTTTATTCAATGAAAGTATATTTGGGCTCGTCATTTAACAACAAAAAAATCTCTCATACCGGTCTAAAAATAGTAGATCGTCATAAATTTACAAATTAAAACCCACAACAATTAATACTTATCAGTCGCGTAATTAACTGTAATAAACTTGCTACAAACTACCCTCCTATTTCACCTATATGGTCTATAGTTTAATAAAAGAACTTAAGGCTATTTATATGATTAAAAACTTTATTTTAGCAGTATCGGTACTTGCTTCTACATATTCTATGGGGGTATCAAACAATAATAATCAATTTAATAAACCTCTACTCATAGGCGGCTCATCCTCGGTATCTCACTTACTTGAACTGGTTAAACCGGGCTATCAAAAGAAAACAAATACTCCAATGCAAATTAGATCAATGGGTAGTGAAAAAGGCATAAGAGCAATTGCAGAAAGCTTTATTGATTTAGGGTCAAGCTCTCGTTATTTAACAAATGAAGAACAAGAGAAATATCCACATATAACGCAAATTATAATAGCTCAAGATGCGCTTGTCTTTTTTACTAATATTGAAAATAAAATAGATAATATATCGGTTGAAGAGTTAAGAAATGTTTACTCAGGAAAATATGAAAACTGGCAGCAAATAAACCCAGACTACTTGCCTAAACGTACAAGTGATAAGAAGGTTTTACTGTTTAGTAAAGCAACTAATCATGGGACATTTGATATATTACTTGAGTTTTTAGACCTCAATTATATGCAAATACCAAACAGCAACACTATAAAATTGAAAAAATCAGGTAATCGTGGTCTTTTCTCAAAACAAGATGTGCAATTATATGATGAATTTAATCAAGCATTAGGTATCGTGCAAAGAATGCCAAATGCTATTGCATACGAGTCCTACGGTGCAATATCTCAATTACTGGGTAGCAAACAAATAAACAAGGTTAATATTTTAGGAATAGATGGCGTTAAAGTAAATCATGAGAACATTCAAAATGGTAATTACACATTTGTAAGACCATTAATATTATTAGTAAACAGCCAATCGGAGCGCTCTGTTGCGCAAGCTAAACTGGTTTTAGATATATTAAAAACTAAAAAGGTAAAAACAGCATTATTAGATCATCATTATTCAATGGCAGAATTTTAATTACTCTATAAACTACATAACTAAAAAAAGCCGTAATACCCAAAGAGTATCACAGCTTTCAACCAGAATAAGTTTGTTTATTTAAAGACTATAAAGCACTTTCGAGCTGTGGCAGTACTTCAAATAAATCTGCGACTAACCCGTAATCTGCAACTTGAAAAATAGGTGCGTCTGGGTCTTTATTAATCGCGACAATTACTTTTGAGTCTTTCATACCCGCTAAATGCTGAATAGCACCGCTAATACCTACTGCAATGTATAAATTAGGCGCTACAATTTTACCTGTTTGACCAACTTGCATGTCGTTAGGTACAAAGCCTGCATCAACCGCTGCGCGCGACGCACCAATCGCAGCACCGAGTTTATCGGCAATACCATTAAGCAAGGCAAAGTTTTCGCCGTTTTGCATACCACGACCACCCGATATAACCACCGTGGCAGCCGTAAGCTCTGGACGTTCTGACTCTGTTTGTTCAACACTTACAAAGCTACTTAATTGTGAATCTGACACAGTATCAATATTAGTAACAACCGCTGCTGATTGCTCACCTTGTAAATCAAAGCTACTTGCACGTACGGTAATTACTTTTTTACTATCGAGTGACTTAACCGTTGCGATTGCATTTCCTGCATAAATAGGACGTTTAAATGTATCGGCGTCCACTACTGCAATAATTTCAGAAATTTGCGCAACATCTAATAACGCAGCAACACGTGGCATAAAGTTTTTGCCTGTTGTCGTCGCACTTGCAACAATGTGACTGTAGGTATCGCTAAGTGATAAAACTAAATCGGTCATACTCTCAGCTAACTGATGTTCATAAACGCTATTGTCAGCAACTAAAACATTAGCTACGCCTTCAATGCTAGCAACTTGTGAGCTCATTGCGCTTAGGCTGTTACCTGCAATAAGTACATCAACAGGAAAACCCATTTTTACTGCGGCGTTAATAGTTTTTGAGGTTTCTGGTTTTAAGGCACCGTTGTCGTGCTCTGCAATTACGAGTGTTTTCATTTAAATCACCTTTGCCTCTGTTTTTAATTTTTCTACAAGCTGTGCAACGTCTTCAACAATTATTCCTGCTGTACGTTTAGCTGGTTCTTCTACACTTATTAATTGAATACGCGGTGTTAAATCGACACCTAACGAATCAGCTGCTATTACTTCAAGCGGCTTACGTTTGGCTTTCATAATATTTGGCAGTGATGCATAACGAGGCTCGTTTAAGCGTAAATCAGTTGTAACAACTGCAGGTAGATTAAGTGCCACCGTTTGCAGGCCGCCATCCACTTCGCGGGTTACGTTTACTTTGCCATCGTTAATAACCACTTTTGATGCAAATGTACCTTGCCCACGATTAGTAAGCGCAGCAAGCATCTGACCTGTTTGATTATTATCTGAGTCGATTGACTGTTTACCTAAAATTACAAGCTCAGGAGATTCTTGTTCAACAATCTTAGCCAAGAGCTTTGCAATATGAAGTGACTCGAGCTTTTCATCGGTTTCGATGTGAATGGCTTTGTCGGCGCCCAATGCTAATGCTGTTCGTAATTGCTCTTGCGACGCTTTTGGACCAATAGTTACTGCAACAACTTCACTGGCTGTACCAGCTTCTTTAAGGCGTATTGCTTCTTCTATCGCTATTTCACAAAACGGGTTCATTGCCATTTTTACGTTAGTTAAATCAACGTCGCTGTTATCACTTTTAACACGAGCTTTTACGTTGTAATCAATCACTCTTTTTATTGGTACGAGAACTTTCATAGGAACTCCATAATAATTTAAACCTACAAGCTGACGTGCACGTCAACTTATTTATTTTATGAAATTAGACTACTTCCTGTTGACGTAAACGTCAACCTAAAATAACCTTTAACTATTCACAGTCTGTAACGTTTAATTTGCAAGGTTAAAAGTAGGCTGTACACCTTATTTAAATGTGTAGTAAACATTCGAATAAGTCCGTCATAGATAAAGAGGTTATTATGGTCGAACGTGAAACCATGGAATTTGATGTAGTTATTGTTGGTGCTGGCCCTGCGGGGCTTTCAAGTGCAATTAAACTCGCGCAATTAGCACAAGAAAAACAACAAGAGTGCATGATTTGCGTAGTCGAAAAAGGGTCTGAAGTGGGTGCACATGTACTCTCTGGTGCCGTTTTTGAAACCAAAGCTTTAGACGAACTGCTACCAAATTGGCAGGAGCTTGGTGCCCCTGTTACGACCAAAGTAACCAACGATGAAATTTATTGGTTTAATAACGAGCAAAAAGCGACATCAATCCCCCACTTTGCTACGCCAAAAACATTTCATAATAATGGTAACTACATTGTGTCTATGGGTAACGTATGTCGATGGCTTGCAGAGCAAGCTGAAACGTTAGGCGTAGAGATATTCCCAGGGTTTAGTGCTCACTCTTTAATAATTGAAGATAAAGCAGTAAAAGGGATTATTACTGGCGATATGGGTGTCGACAAAGACGGTAATGAAAAAGACGGTTACATGCCTGGCATGGAACTTAGAGCAAAATACACGATTTTTGCTGAAGGTTGCCGTGGTCATTTAGGTAAGCAACTAATCAATGAGTTTGCACTTGATGCAGATTCATCACCGCAGCATTACGGTTTAGGCTTTAAAGAAATTTGGCAAATAGATGAAAGTAAGCATGAGCTTGGTAAAGTTGTTCATGGTACAGGTTGGCCACTTAGCGGCGATACTAACGGTGGTGCATTTATGTATCACAGTGAAAACAACCAAGTTGTTGTTGGATTGATTATTGATTTAAATTACTCAAACCCACATTTAAGCCCGTTCGATGAATTTCAGCGAATGAAGCACCATCCAGTATTTAAAAACATACTAGAAGGTGGCGAACGTATTGCTTACGGCGCACGTGCTATTGCTAAAGGTGGCTTGCATTCATTACCAAAAATGCATTTTGCGGGTGGCTTAATTGTTGGTTGTGATGCAGGCACACTTAACTTTGCAAAAATCAAAGGTAATCACACCGCAATGAAATCGGGAATGATTGCCGCTGAGGTTATTTTTGAAGCATTGCAAAATGAGTTGGCAAATACCGATTTAACTCATTATCAAACTGCGTTTGAGAAATCGTGGGCATATAAAGAGTTATATCAATCTCGTAACTTTGGCCCTGCTATGCACAAATTAGGTAAGTTTATAGGGGGTGCGTATAACACGCTTGATCAAAACATTTTTAATGGCGGTTTACCGTTTACATTTAAAGATAATACACCCGATCACTCTACCCTTGTTGATGCTAACGCCGCTAATAAAATTTCGTACCCAAAACCAGATGGGCAGCTTAGCTTTGATAAACTCTCAAGTGTGTTTTTATCAAATACTAATCACGAAGAGTCACAGCCGTGTCATTTAAAGCTCAAAGATGCGTTAATTCCTATTAACGTAAACTTAGTTAAATTTGATGAACCCGCACAGCGTTATTGCCCTGCGGGTGTTTACGAAGTACAAGAAATAGCAGGTAATAAAGAGTTTGTTATTAACGCTCAAAACTGTGTGCACTGTAAAACCTGCGACATTAAAGACCCGAGCCAAAATATTACATGGGTAACACCGGAAGGCGCTGGTGGACCAAACTACCCAAATATGTAACTAAATTATGCGCTATATAGATATATAATTGCGTTTTTTACATATAAATTATAAACATATCCTAAATTGCAGGGGCTTCGGCCCCTTTTTTACGTTATGCTAATAGTAGTTTTAATAAATATGAGTGTTATCTATGCCGTCGTCAAAAGTTGTTTTTCGTTTTTTAGCAGAGCCTACCGATGTAAATTTTGGTGGTAAAGTTCATGGTGGGGCCGTCATGAAATGGATTGACCAAGCAGGCTATGCATGTGCTGCTGGTTGGAGTGGTCATTACTGTGTAACAGTTTCGGTTGCGGGTGTTAAATTTAGACGCCCTATATTAGTAGGTCAAATTGTAGAAGTAGAAGCTAAAATAGCGCATACCGGTAAAACAAGTATGCAAATTTTTATTCAAGTTCGTTGTGGCGATCCAAAAACACAAAATATGGTTGAAACAAATCATTGCGTTATCAGCTTTATTGCTATGGATGAAACGGGCTACCCAATTGAAGTACCTTCATTTTCGGCTGTAACAGATGAAGATATTAAATTAGAAAACTACGCTATAAAAATGAAAGAAATAGCAATTGAAACAGAAAACTTACTTCATACCGTTTAGTTTCTGACTTTGAGTACTGCTGTGTAAAAAACTCATTATGCTTTGTAAAACATACAACTTATTTTAGAGTACTTAATTAAATAAAAGTTCACCTTGATTATAAAACACGCTAAAAGCTGTAAAAACCAATACAAAAGTAGGTTTTTAGCCGTGTTTTTAATCAACTTTGTAATTG
Source organism: Pseudoalteromonas sp. SWXJZ94C (assembly GCF_015864385.1). NCBI lineage: Bacteria > Pseudomonadati > Pseudomonadota > Gammaproteobacteria > Alteromonadales > Pseudoalteromonadaceae > Pseudoalteromonas > Pseudoalteromonas sp. SWXJZ94C. The sequence continues at coordinate 102,811 of NZ_JADYXF010000006.1, read as the reverse complement.
GCATGCTCACTGCAAGTAAATAATTGAAGTTTGATTAACTAAATCAAGCATTTGATTATTTTTCTAAAGGAGCTATTCAATGATTAAAACACTTTCTCTTTCAGCTATTGCACTAGCAACACTGGGTTTTAACTCTGCAGCACACGCTGACATTTCTGATTTCGATTCTCCACGTATTTATACTGGTATCGGTTACGGTCAATATTCTTTTGAATTTGAAGACAGTGACAACGACACCGATTTTGACGACGATGCACAAATGCTAAAAGGCTACGTTGGTACTCAATTTAACGAGTACTTAAGCTTAGAGCTTGCTTATCAAAATTTTGATGAAGTTAGCGATATAGACCAAAAAGCTGAAATTGATGGCGTATCGCTTGCCGCACGCCTAGGTCTTCCAATATCTGACAGCTTTACCGTGTATGCAAAAGGCGGTTGGTTTGAATGGGATGCAGATTACACACAAGAATTACCGGTAGGTAGTGTATCAGCGTCTAAAGATGGCGGTGATGCGTTTTACGGTGCGGGTGTTGAATACGCACTTACTACAAATGTTCAATTTCGTTTAGAATATGAACGCTACAAACTTGATGACGACATTGACCCAGATATGGATGTAGCATCTGTATCAGTTCAATACATGTTTTAATTAAACCTTAAAACGCATATAAGAGGTAAGCTTAGGCTTACCTCTTTGCTTTTAGTTACTCTAAATACAAGCTTATAGACCGCACAGTCTAATAATCATCATTTAAACCAGTCAGTCTTTAAGTAATAAACTCACTTACATTAATGCCATAAACGCTAAATACAGGTAGAATAGCGCTCTATTTTATTTGTACCCGAGTACTATGAGCGATTATAACATTTCGGCTATTGGCCATATTCAATCTCCATATAAACAAAAGTTTGCAATACCTAGGCAGCCTCGTTTAGTACCACAAGCCAAAGCTAAACTTATTTTTGCTCCTGATTTTAATCGTGAAGAGTTTGTACGTGGATTAGATGAATTTACTCATATATGGCTGCTATTTCGTTTTCATGAAACAGCTGATAAAGGCTACTCCGCCATGGTACGCCCTCCTCGTTTGGGCGGAAATGAGCGAAAAGGTGTATTTGCTACTCGTGCTACATTCAGACCAAACGCGATTGGCATGAGCGCTGTAAAACTTGAAGGTATTGAGTATAAAAATGGGCAACTTAGCTTATTATTAGCTGGTATTGATTTACTTGATGGCACACCTATCATTGATATAAAACCGTATTTGCCGTATTCAGACTCAATGCCCGATGCAAGCGCAGGCTTTGCCGATACTCGCCCAGAAACAGAAATGACGGTTGAATTTAGCCCTCAAGCAATTGAGTTTATTAATGCGCAAACTCAATACCCAGAGTTACATGACTTTATATCAAATGTGTTAAAACAAGATCCACGCCCTGCTTATAAAAAACAAAAAGAAGAAATGCAAAGCTATGGAATGACCTTATATAACTTTAATATTCGTTGGCAAGTAAATGACTCCCATAACTTGGTAACAAACATAGAAAAAAACTAAATAACTCACTTAGCGCTTTAGTGTAAAAGCATCCGCTGGTAAACTTAAGCTCTATTAAAAGAACATAATTACTCTATTTCGGAAAAAACATGCGTACAAGCCAATATATACTCGCAACACTTAAAGAAACGCCATCAGATGCTGAAATCGTATCGCATCAGTTAATGCTTAGAGCCGGTATGATCCGTCGCGTCGCTTCGGGTTTATACACTTGGTTACCCTCTGGTTTACGCGTGCTACGTAAAGTAGAAAACATTGTACGTGAAGAAATGGATAAAGCTGGTGCAATTGAAATGCTAATGCCAGTTATTCAACCTGCTGATTTATGGGAAGAGTCTGGTCGTTGGAATGAATTTGGTCCTGAGCTTATGCGCTTTACAGACCGCCATAATCGTACATTTGCACTTGGTCCAACGCACGAAGAAGTAATTACTGATTTCGTACGTAAAGAAATAAACAGCTACAAGCAGTTACCTGTAACGTTATACCAAATACAAACTAAAGTACGCGACGAACGTCGTCCTCGCTTTGGTGTAATGCGTGCTCGTGAATTTACAATGAAAGATGCCTACTCTTTTCACTTAAGTGAAGAGTGTCTAGATGCAACTTATAAAGCAATGCACAAAGCTTACTGTAATATTTTTGAGCGTTTAAACCTTGATTACCGCCCTGTTATAGCCGATACAGGCTCTATTGGCGGTAGTGTATCGCACGAGTTTCATGTACTTGCTGAGTCGGGTGAAGATGCAATTGCATTTAGTGATGGCAGCGACTACGCAGCTAATATTGAAAAAGCAGAAGCGCTAGCACCAAGCGAGCCTCGCCCTGAAGCATCAAAAGAGCTAAAGGCATTTCCAACGCCTGATGCTAAAACTATTGACGAGCTTAAAAAAAGCTACGGTGTTAAGCCACATCGCTGTGTTAAAACGCTAATAGTTTACGGTACGCCTGATGAAAACGAAGTACGTGGTTTAGTTGCCTTAGTACTGCGTGGCGATCACGAATTAAACGAACTAAAAGCTGAAAAGCACCCATTAGTAGACTCTCCGCTTGAAATGGCAACAGAGGCAGATATTGTTGCTGCTATTGGTGCAAAACCTGGTTCATTAGGTCCTGTTGGCTTATCAATGCCAATTATTGTTGATCGAACAGCTAACATACTTGCTGATTTTGTTGCCGGTGCTAATAAAGACGACGAACATTACAGCGGTATTAACTGGGATCGTGACGTAACTGATTACGAAGTTGCAGATATTCGTAATATTGTTGAAGGCGATATGAGCCCATGTGGTCAAGGCGTTTTACAAATTAAACGCGGTATTGAAGTAGGTCATATTTTTCAACTTGGCACTAAGTACTCAGAAGCGATGAAGGCGGGTGTATTAAACGAAGGTGGTAAAAACCAAACAATGACTATGGGTTGTTACGGTATTGGCGTATCACGTATTGTTGCCGCTGCCATTGAGCAAAACAACGATCAATACGGGATCATTTGGCCTGCACCTATCGCACCATTTGATTTAGCAATTGTGCCTATGAATATGCACAAATCACATCGTATTCCTGATATTGCTAATAACCTTTATCAAGGTTTAAAAGATGCAGGGCTTGATGTGTTGTTTGATGACCGTAAAGAACGCCCTGGCGTTATGTTTAACGATATGGAGCTAATTGGTGTGCCATTTACCCTCGTAATTGGTGAGCGTAACCTTGACGAAAACAAAGTTGAGCTTAAAAACCGTCGTACGGGTGAAAAGCTAATGGTTGATATCGACACAGCAATCGATGTAATTAAAGCAGCCGTTAAAGGTTAAGCAAAAATAGCTTAAATATAATTTAAAAACCGCTTTTTTAAAGCGGTTTTTTTATATCTAAATTTTATATGTGCTATTTAGCCGCACAAACAGTAAAAATAACACCACCCTGCTATTTAAATATTTGATGTTCATTTAAGCTATAAAGACTGTAGAGCCGATTACTTACTCAATTTTTTAAACTCAGTAGAATCTAACACACTTTATTTAGTGGGTGTTATTATTGATTTATGGTCAATGAAACGACATTTTTATTTGCACTTTTCGCATTATCAATGCATTAAGCTCTATACAACAAAAAGCAGCTAGCGGTACACGCATCATTTATATTCCCGGTAATCATGACTAAACATTCAGAAGCTATATAAATCAAACTTTATTTGGGTTCGAAGTTTACCTGCAGTTTATTTACACCACTAAAACTAATAAATATTTTTACTCGTACACGGCGATGACTTTGATTCCGCTACTCGTCATAGCAAACTGATTAGTATTGCTGATTATGCAGGATACGATTTATTATTTCTGAATCGGTGGTCCAATCGCATACGTAAATTATATGGTGGTAATTACTACTCACTTGAACCATTAATAAAAACTCGGGTACACAAAGCACGTGATGCTATTAAACATTTGAAGATGCTGCTATTCATGAAGCTAAAAAACAAAACATAGATGGAATTATTTGTGGGCATATTCATCATCCTAAAATAAAAGTTGATAACGAAATTATGTATTTAATTAAGGTTGGATTGAGAGCTGTACGGCGCTTGTAGAGCAGCAAGATGGGGAAATTGAGTTACTACATTACCCATATACAGAGCGTGCTCGATACTGCCGATATAACAAAATTAGATATATTAAGTTAGATATATTAAGTTAGATATATTAACTAATACAAAACCTAAAAAATCAGCTGCGTAAGCAGCTGAATAATTTAATTGGAATTAACTTAGCCAGGTGATGAGTTTATCTTTTAACGTTTGTGGTTTTATCGGCTTAGTGATGTAGTCGTTCATTCCTGCGGCTAAGCAGCGCTCTCTATCACCTTCCATTGCACTTGCCGTCATCGCTATGATAGGTATGTGCGTGTAATCTACCCCAGCTCTACTATTTCTTATTTCACTTGTTGTATCGTAGCCATTTAAGTTAGGCATTTGGCAATCCATTAAAATAACATCGAAGGCTTGCTCTGTATTTTCTTTTAAAGCTTCTAATGCTTCTATACCATCTGATGCACAAGTGATTTTAACTTTAGTACGTTTTAAAATCGCTTTGGCTACTTCAATGTTTATCATATTATCGTCTACTAATAAAATATGATAAGCCGACAAATCAGGCTCTACTTGTTCTTCGGTTAAGCCTTTAGGTGGTGTAATTATAAACTCACTGCTAGCCCCAAACAAACTAGCCAGTTTATAGCTAAATTGATCTTGAGTAAGTGGTTTATTCAGAATATGGCTGCCCTCAGGTAGTACTGTTTTAATTGGCTTGTCTGTAACCATATCCCGTAAAATTAATACATATTTTTTATTTTGCTGTTTACAATGATCAATTAATGCATTTATTTGAGGATGCTCATCATCAATAATTAATAAATCAGCATCAAACTCTTTATGCTCACTAAAGTAATCAAGCCTTGTAACATTAGACGTATCTACTTTGCACGTAAGCTGCAGTAAATCACACACATTTTTATAAACATTATCACGTGCGATTAGCGCTGCCACATCAATAGCGGTTGATAGTTCAATACCAGAGTTTAGCTTTTTTTGTTGTGCTACATGTAACTCAACTGTTGCAGTAAATGTACTACCAGCACCCTTTTCACTTGTTACAGTAATATTCCCACCCATTAACTGAGCGAGTTTTTTGCATATGGATAAGCCTAAACCGGTTCCTCCAAAGTGGCGGGTTGTACTTGAGTCTTCTTGTGTAAATACTTCAAATAGTTTGTCTATGTTCTCTGGCGCAATACCAATACCCGTATCTTTTATTGTAAAGCTCATTAATAGCTTTGAGTCGGTAATGTACTTAGAGCCAACAGTTAAGCTTACTTCACCCCGGTGGGTAAATTTAAATGCATTATTAACTAAATTAATTAAAATTTGTTTAAGTCGATGGCTATCGCCTATTACCATTCGGTCTATTACATCTTTTGTATCTAAAAATACTTCAAGTCCTTTACGCTGACCGTGTAGTGCTAAAGAGCTAATCATATCGCTACACACTGTAACTACATCAAACGTATGGTTATCTATATCAAGTTTTCCTGCTTCTATTTTAGAAAAATCGAGAATATCGTTAATCAAGTTCATCAGTGAGTTAGCACTGCTATTTGCAAGTTTTAAATAATGGTATTGTTGTTCAGATAAGCCATCTTCTTTGAGCATTTCAAGCATACCCAACACACCATTCATTGGGGTGCGTATTTCATGCGATATATTGGCTACAAAGTCACTCTTCGCTTGGCTAGCTGCTAGTGCTTGATCTATAGCATGTTCTAGCTCAATTGTTCTTTGTGATACTTTAAGCTCTAAAGTGCTATTTAGACCTTCGAGTTCTGATTGAATATTTTTTAATGAACTTATATTTCTTAAAATTGCACCCACTTGGTAACGCTCGTTATACACATCAAAAATACTAGTTAAGGTAATTGAATAGTATTGTGTATTACCATCGTTATCTATGTACATGGCTTCAAATGGCATTTTTGTGCCATCTGTTATTGTGTCTTTAATACAGTTTTTATCTTCTTCACTTAAAGTAAATAATGATATGAACTGAGTATTTTCGTTTTCAAGTGAAGTACCAAACACTTCTTTTGCAGTATTATTAAAATGTATTATTTCACCTGTTTCTTCAATTGTAAAAATGGCATCAAGTGAGTTTTCTATTACCCTATTATTTTGCTCTTTTAATGAGTGTATAAGTAATTTTCTGTTTATAAATCGCTGATATAAAAATGTTATAATCAAAAACACACTAAAAAAGACTAACAACATTACTATAAAATTTTGACGTCTTTCGCTTACTTTTTCTAATAAAATATCAGTACTAATACTCACCGCAATCTCAAGAGGCAACATAGTAATATCGTCATCAAAATAAATACGCTTTTTAATAAAATAATGTTCGGGATAATTATTTAATGGGATCGTACTTTCAGATAGCATATTTTCTGTATTAGTAAATTCTTGGTTCCACGTTTTACTTTTATTAAATTCAAAACCAAACCTAAAATCAGGATTAGGGTGATACAAAAATTCACCCTCGTTATTCATTAGGTAAATTTCGGTACCATGTGGCAATTCAACCGTTAAGCTATTAATTAATTGATTAGCAAAGTAATTTGTGACTAATACAGCAAAAACCTGTTTGTCTTCATCAAAAACAGGTTTTGCAACTCTAAAAGTACTAGTGTAAGGTTTTTGAATCTCACCATTTTCTCGGTTGTAGTTAATTGGTGAAATATAAACACTATGCTCATCTAACATGCTTGTTTTAATTATGTAGTCTCTTTGCCCTTTCTTTTGTAATTGCTGACCTTCAAGCCTTACAAGTTTGCCTTGGTGATTACGGTCAACTCTAACAACTTCTTGTCCGCCATCGGCAAGCATAATATATCGTGCTTGCAGTATGCTTTCGTCAGTGCGCATAAAACCAGAAAAAATACTGCCCAATCGTTCTTGCCAAACGCCAATAGGAGTACCTAATAAGGGATCGATTAATTTGTTTTCTGTTGCTCGCGTAATACCTTGAATAGGAGGAGTCGCGTCTAAAAATCGAATAGCGGTTACGCTATCTTGAAAGTGTTTTTTTAATGAAAGGCTTTTAGTTTCAAGCTCACGCTTAAGCTCTACTTGAGAAGAGTTGTAGATATCACTTCTGACTTTTTGTTCAAATATATACAGAGATGGTAAAGCTATAAGAACAAAAATTAATGCAGCAACAAGTATTAGCTTATTACTTTTTGTTACGCTCAAAAAAGTATTTCTTTTTAACATTTACCTTCACCATAAATTCTCATTATTGTTATTATAGAGCATTAGGGAATAAAAAGGACCCTATAACTAATCGGTTATCGCTATAAATTTCATTCTAAAAAAACTAAATCATTAGTTTTTTTATAAAACTCATAATTACTATGAACAATAAGCAATCAAAAACATATCGACTTACCTATTTTATAATAAAGGTAAATACGTATTAGTAATTTATTGAGTCAGATAATTTAAGAATTCGTTATTGCTAGTTTTTATTAGCTGGTTAATTTAGTGGTAATACTTAACCTCAACGCTTACCTAAATCAATGAAGTAAACTTGTCTTAACGGTAAGATTTATCACCATACGATGTAGGAGAGATTAAGCTTTAAGCTTTAAGCTTTAAGCTTAATTTGATGCAGATGAATAATTACTAAATATTATTATAAATTATGGTTTGTCTGACTAAAGTAAGTAGAGCTCAAATGGAACCCTACTCACTTTAAGATTTAAACACTATCTAAATAATACATCTTCTCGGTTAAACCATTTAACACAAAATGCCAGTAGCCCCGCTGCAATAATTGCAGTAGCTAAAAATATCAAGCCTACAAATGTATAATCGACAGTCCCTTTTACTATTTCTTTAATTGCTAATGCTACGTTTGTTACTGGAATAAATGCTGTTTTTGCATTGAGTTCCATATTTGGCATTATTGAAATAATAATAGGGAAAAACACACCCATACTAAGCGGAGCCATATAGTTTTGTGCTTCTTTAAAGGTGCGTGCATAGATAGATATAGCCAGTGCCAAAGCCGAAAATATAGCAGCCACAGGCAGTAGCAGTACAAATATCATCAGTAAATCGGTAACCGCTAATGTACTAAATGCCGCTTTAATAAAATCAAGATCGGCAAATGCTAACGCCAGTGCTATCCAGCAACCCATACTCAGTACTGTTATGGTTGTTGAGGCAATGGATGTAGTTAACAAGGTTATAAATTTACCAAGCACCAACTCTGTACGCGTAATAGGTGTAAGTAGCAGTGTTTCAAGTGTGCCACGTTCTTTTTCGCCTGCGCCTAAATCAATAGCGGGATAAGTAGCCCCCATCAATACTAATGGTATAAGTAAGTAAGGTAAAAACCCGCCAATTTTTTCGCCAAGGTTTTCACGTTTATCGGCTGTATCCACCTTAATTACTTCAATTGGGTTAAGAATAGATTTTTGCACAGACTCTTCAATACCAAAACTGATTAGCTTTTGAGTTTGCAGCACATCACTGTATTCTTTTGCGAGCTCTTTGACGCGTTCGAATAAAAAGTTAATAGATTTTGAATCGTTAAAAACAACCTGCCACTGGCTTTGTTCACCATTATCTAGTGTTTGCTCAGCATGGCTTGGTAAATAAATACCCATATCAATATCGCCAGCTATAACGCCAGCTTTAAGCTCTTCAATGTTATTAAATGTTTTAGCCCCTTTATAAAGCTCAAAACTTTTGTGATAAAACACTTTATCAGTAAACTCTTGTGCGTATTCACCATTAATAATGGCATACGTATTTACTTTTTGTTCGGCATCCATTGCTGCTTGTGAGCTTATAAATGCCATTACGGCAAACAATAACGGAAATATAGCGACAGGGAGCGCAACAACAAATAATAGCGTTTTTTTGTCGCGTAATAACTCTCTTAATTCCTTTTTAAATACCTCAAACATCATGTTTCTCCATTAATATGTTCATAAATGCTTGATTAAGCTCATCGCTTTTACCTGTCTGCTTAAATTCTTCTACTGTTCCGTCAAAGCAGCTAATACCTTCGTTAATTACAGCGACTCGGTCACATAAAAGTGCAACTTCATCTAAATGATGGGTCGAAAAAATAACAGGAGTACCTTGCGCCTTTAAACCCTTAATAAATTGAATAACGGTTTGCGTGGTCATTATATCCAGACCCGTTGTTGGCTCATCAAGGACAACAACTGCTGGGCGATGCACAACAGCACGCGCAATATTTGCTTTTTGCTTCATACCTGTTGATAGGTTTTCTGCGCGTTTATCTACAAACTTATGCATATCAAGCAATGTAAATAGCTCATCACAACGCGATGCTATATCGTTTTTATCCATACCGTGGAGCTTTGCAAAATACTCTATGTTTTCTTTTACAGTTAAGCGGCCATACAAACCCGTAGAGCCAGATAAAAAACCGATAGACTTACGCCCTAGTAGCGGTTTTTTTACAATATCGTTTCCGGCAATTGTTATTGTGCCTTCATCGGGCTTTAACGCGGTTGAAATCATTCTAAGTGTAGTTGTTTTGCCTGCGCCATTTGGACCTAATAACCCTAGCACCTCACCTTTTGCGCAGCTAAAACTCACATCTCGTACTGAGTGAAAGTAATCTTTATCTTCACGAGGGTCGATGTCATCTATTTTATTTTTTTTGTGATCTTTAGTTAGCTTAAATTTCTTTTTAAGCCCAGCTACTTCTATCATGTTCGGTTCCTTCGTTTCGCTCTAAAATAATCTGTATTGTTGTAAAATGAGTCGTCTTTGTTTTCGTCATGCCAACCAGGTACACCAAGTAAAGGTAGAGGTGAAAGCTGTTTATTATCGGCTAAGCAGTTATCTGTTTTAATCATCTCATAAAGGGCTTGATCAAGGTACTTGTATTGAGTTACTAAATCTTTACAAAATATTTCATTAGGTACACAAACAAATAACGCTTTACCCGTTAAGCCTATATAAGGTTTAGTAAGCATTTCGTAATTTGCATGACCAAACATAAAAGGTTTTATTGTTTTACCCCACTCATGTTTGTATTCAACAAATGCTGTTTTCCATTGGTGATCGCAAAGCCACTGCTGCCATTTACTCTCACTTATAGCTAATACAACACCACATTCATCAAAGAGCGTTAGTGCATTACGATGCTTAGTGCGATGTTGTAAACCATGCTCAGCTATATCTAGCACATGCCTTTGGTTTATCAACGCTTTGGTTTTAGGAAATAAACACCAAATAAAGCCGCCAAATAAGTCATGCCAATTCTCTGTACGTGTTGGTACTTCGCCTGTTTCAAAAATAACTTGCTCATAATAACGATCGCCAAAATCTATTTTTGCGTCATCAATAAATTGAATAGGTAAGTTATTTGCATTAATTGCCTTTAGGTATGGGGTAAACCATTGTGGGCTTGGCCAACTTATTTGTTCATTAATTTTAAATAGAGTATTTAAATGGGAAAATGCACCACTTTGTAAACTACTTGGTTGCCACTGCTCAGGAGGAGTAAAACGCTTCATTATTATTAATTACTTACTAGTTTATACCTTAAAATTTGTAACAGTTTACCGCAAAAACTGGTTCTACTTAATAGAAGTTAATATACTAATCACAACTTAAAACAAGAAACGAGCTGATATGAAACATTATTTCTCTCTAACCCTACTTGCTACAGCTGTATTAGCAGGTTGCGCAACAACAAGTATAACTCCGTCTGACGTAACAAATGGTTACAACAGTATTCAAGCAGATGAACTTGCTGAGCATGTAAAAGTACTCGCATCGGATGAGTTTGGTGGTCGTGCTCCTTCATCACCTGGCGAAAAACTAACGCTTGATTATTTAACTGCGCAGTTTAAAGCTTTAGGTTTAAAACCAGGTAATGGCGACAGTTACTTACAAGAAGTGCCATTGGTTTCTTTAGAAGCTGATTCGAACATGGTGCTTAGTATTGGCGGTAAAGACTACCAATACAAAAAAGACATGGTTATGGGTAGCAGTCGCATAAGCGCTCAAGAAGGCATAGAAAACTCTGAACTTGTATTTGTAGGCTACGGCGTTAACGCACCTGAATACAATTGGAATGATTACGAAGGTTTAGACGTTAAGGGCAAAACGGTTGTAATGCTGGTTAACGATCCAGGCTTTGCAACAAAAGATCCTGCGTTATTTACTGGCGACGCAATGACCTATTATGGGCGTTGGACATACAAATATGAAGAAGCAAGTCGCCAAGGTGCAGCTGGTGCAATTATTATTCATGAAACAGCACCTGCGTCATATCCATGGTCAGTAGTTGAAAACTCTTGGAGCGGTGAGCAGTTTGGTTTTCAAAAAGAAAACAATAATATGGACCGTGTAGCCGTTGAAGGCTGGGTTACAACTGACGTAGCAAAAGAGCTATTTACTAAAGCAGGTTTAGATTTTGATACCGTTAAAAAAAATGCTGCTAAAGGTGCTTACCATGTTGATATGGGCGATTTAACTGCTTCTGTTAATATTAAAAATACGATTAAAAAATCGGTGTCGTATAACTTTATCGCCACTTTACCTGGTAGTGAAAAACCAGATGAGCATGTTATTTACTCAGCTCATTGGGATCACTTAGGTACAGATAAAACACGTAAAGGTGATCAAATTTATAACGGTGCTCACGATAATGCAACGGGTACAGCGGGTCTTATTGAAGTAGCTGAAGCTTTTACTAAATTACCTAAGCACCCTAGCCGCTCGATGACCTTTTTAGCTGTAACAGCTGAAGAGCAAGGCTTATTAGGTTCTAAATACTATGCCGCAAATCCAGTAATTGCAGCAAATAAAACCGTTGCTAACATCAATATGGATAGCTTAAATTTATTAGGCAAAGTAAAAGATATGAACGTAGTTGGTATTGGTAAATCTCAAATGGATGAGTTTTTAACTAATGCAGCTAAAGAGCAAAGCAGAACAATATCTGGCGATCCTAAACCATCATCGGGTGGTTACTACCGCTCTGATCACTTTGCATTTGCAAATATGGGTATTCCGGCAATGTATGCAGGCGGTGGTACTGTGGCTGCTGATGAAGAAACAGCTAATTATCGTAAACGCATGAGCTTAGTACTTCGCGGTTGTTACCATCAACCGTGTGACCGCTACCGTGATGAATGGGATTTATCGGGTGCTGTTCAAGACTTACAATTATTTTATAAAGTAGGTTTTGATATTTCTGAAACAGAACAGTGGCCAACGTGGAATACAAACTCTGAATTTCAGCGTAAGTAGCCTTATTTGAGTTTACTTATCGAAAAATTCAAAGTGAGTAATCGATTTAAATAGATGCAAATGATATTGATTATCATTTAATTAAAATATACAGTGTGACTTAGTTAATTAATTAGGTCGCATTGTATGATTTTACTCCCTCAAATTGGTTTTATTACTCCAGCCTCAAAACGATTCATGAGTCAAAATAAACGCTTATTGCTGCCTTTATTTATTTTAGCGTGTTTAGCATTTCCGCATTTACGAGAAATAACAATTACGGCACTTAGCGATGCTTTTTTTCAGGTAAGCGTGTTTGTTGCCGCTACCCTCTTAATTTATTACTACGCTATAGAGCACTTACCTCAGTTAGAGCTAAGTTACTTAAGCGCTAAGTCGCCTATTTTAGAAATTAGCTTTGCTGCTGTTTTAGGTGCATTACCTGGCTGTGGTGGCGCTATTATAGTTGTTACGCAGTTTACTAAAGGTCAGGCTAGCTTTGGCGCTATTGTCGCAGTTTTAGCCGCAACGATGGGCGATGCTGCATTTTTATTACTTGCTACACGTCCCAGCGAAGGCTTACTCATTATGGGTATTGGGCTGCTGGTGGGTACTTTTAGTGGCTTGCTGGTTAATGCGATACATAAAAAAGATTTTTTACGCCCTACAGCGCAAGAACAAAAACACCAAATAAAAATACTCCCTACAAATATTATTAAAATCAGTAAACCAATTTGGATGGTGGCAATTATTCCAAGCCTAATTATTGCTTTTTTGATTGCGTTTAATATCGATTTTTCAACATTTGGCGCCAGTACAAGTGCTGTAATTAATGTGTTTGGCGCAGCTATGGCATTATTTGTAGTTAGTATTTGGGCACTTTCATCAAAAGGTGAAAGTTATAAAGAAGTAACTTCAGAAGACGATACGTGTAATCCCCCCTCTAAAATAGTAAAAGTATTACAAGATACCCATTTTGTAACTGCATGGGTTGTAGCATCATTTATGTTATTTGAAATTTTAGTCAATATTGTTGGGCTTGATTTAAAAACGTGGTTTGTACACTACGCTTATTTAGCACCACTGATTGCTGTACTTATTGGGTTTTTACCCGGTTGTGGTCCACAAATCATTGTAACTACTTTGTATATTCAGGGCATTATTCCTTTTAGTGCTTTAGCTGGGAATGCAATTTCTAACGATGGCGATGCGTTATTTCCTGCAATCGCAATGGCGCCTAAAGCTGCTGTTATAGCTACGCTTTACACGTCTATCCCCGCATTAATAGTTGGTTATGGGTTGTATTTTTTAAGCTAAAATACATTCACATAAATCATATATAAAAAGCTCAGCAAATGCTGAGCTTGGTTTTAATTAATCTTCTTTATCAGCTATTTTTTGTAAATTACTATTTATTTTGAATAATACAATCACAAACTCACACCAAACTCTTGCACCAATTGCTCCGAAAACAATAATACCAATTCCAGAAATAAAGCCACCACCATAACTTGTAAACATAGCAGTAATTCCTGAAACTAATGTAGCAAGTAAAATTAGCCAGTAGATAAAAGTGATTATTTTAGGGGTTATCATTGAATCGAAAAAGAAAAGATCTTTCATTGTAATCCTTATTGTTTTTTATAAGTAGATTTAATACTCGTACCTATATTGAGACGGATTTGCAGAGTTCAAATTAAGACAGTATGAGAGGTGTGTATTGACTAAATAAAAGTCAATATTTTATCAAACATCCCTATATCAAACCACAATCCATTGAGTGTTGATTAAATATATCCAACAATTTAATCTTAATATAAAGCACTTTATTTTAAAACAAAAAACCAACTTTTAGCTGGTTTTTATTTAAAATACACCACAATAAAGCGCTTAACGCATTGCCATCATCATTGCAGATGGATTTTCTAGATACGATTTCCATAAATTATTAAAGCGGGCAATTGTGCCGCCATCAATAACGCGGTGATCGCCAGACCAACTTACTTGCATAATTGCTTTACTTACAACCTGTACATTGTCATCAAAACGCGGTAAGTGCTGTAATTTACCTAATGCAACAATGGCCACTTCAGGCTTATTAATTATAGGAGTTGCAATAGTACCGCCAATAGCACCTATATTAGAGATGCTAATTGTCCCACCTTTTAAATCATCCGGTGCAACACGGCCTTCTCGCGCTGAGAGAGTTAAACGGGTTAAATCATTTGCCACATCAACAATGCTCTTACTCTGGCACGATTTAATGTTAGGCACTAACAAGCCGATTTTAGAATCAACCGCTATGCCAATATTATGGTCGTTATAATAAGTTAGTTCAGTGCAATCATCATTCACTTTAGAGTTAAGTACCGGGTACTCTTTCATTGCTAGCGAAAGTGCTTTTATGAAAAATGGCATCATGGTGAGCTTTATACCTTGTGCTTTATATTGCTCTTTTAATGAACTACGTAGAGCGATTAGCGCTGTTAAATCTATCTCGTCACTAAATGTAAAATGCGGAATAGTTGAAACAGATGCCATCATTTGCTTGGCCATTGCAGCCTTAATACCCTTAATTGGCTCTACTCGTACGCCACCGCTTAAAATCTGCGTTTGGTTTTGTACTGCACTTTGAGAAGCATCGCTATTAAGAGGTGATGTATCAATTGTATTTGGTACTTCGCCTTTTACAAATTCTTCAATGTCTTGCTTGTAAATTCGACCATTTTTCCCACTGCCTAGTACACAGGTTAAATCTACATCAAGCTCTCGTGCCTTACGACGAACAGCAGGAGATGCAACTGCTTTTTGATTGACGACTTTTATCGCTTGCTCTACTTTCCCCGATGATGGCATTTCTGCGACGGCATTAGTCTGCGCCTTTACGACAGCGTGGTTTATATCAACATTTGGCTTTGCTGCACTGCCTGCAATTGTCATTTGAAACAATGGGCTATGAACTTTAGCTATCTCACCTTTTTGATAATATAACTTTTGAACTGTACCTGTGTATTTTGCCGGAATTTGCACTAATGCTTTGTCAGTCATTACATCACAAACTGCTTGGTCTTCTTCTATTTCGTCGCCTTCTGCAACTAACCAATCAACAATTTCACACTCAACAATACCTTCACCAATATCGGGTAATATAAAGTCCTCAACTAAATCAGCTGCACCGTTATTAGTTTGAGGTGCTGTTTGTACTATTTCTTGTGCTGATCCATTACTTGGGCTCTCACCCGCTACATCCATCGCGAATAAAGGTGCATGTACTTTGGCAATTTCACCTTTTAAATAGTATAGCTTTGTAATTACGCCATCATGTACCGCTGGTATTTGTACCAATGCTTTATCAGTCATCACATCACAAATGGGTTGATCTTCAGACACAATATCGCCCTCTTTAACTAACCAATCAACCACTTCGCATTCAACAATGCCTTCGCCAATATCGGGTAATATAAAATCTTTAGCCATGGTAACCCCTAAAAATCCATTGATTGTTTAATTGCAGCTAACACTTTCAGTGCGTCCGGTACGTATTCTTTTTCAAGTGCCAATGGGTATGGCGTATCTAAGCCACATACACGCAAAATTGGCGACTCTAAATGCAGGAAACACTCTTGTTGGATTGTCGCTGCAATCTCAGCACCAAACCCATTGGTTATAGGTGCTTCATGGCTTACTATTAAGCGGCCTGTTTTAGTAACCGACTTTGCAATTGTTTCAGCATCCCACGGCAAAATACTACGTAAATCTATTACTTCACAACTTATGCCTTGTTCGCTTGCTTGCTGTGCTGCATCTTCAATTATTTCCATTTGAGCACCCCATGCTAAAAGCGTTATATCTGCGCCTTCTTGCACTACTTCCGCTTTGCCTAATTCAATGCTGTAATCTTCTTCGGGTACTTCGCCTGTTGATGCACGATATAGTCGTTTAGGTTCAAAAAAGATAACTGGGTTATCGTCTTTAATTGCTGCGCGTAATAAACCTTTGGCTTGATAAGGGTTACGCGGTACAACCACTTTTAAGCCTGGCGTATGCGCAAAATACGCTTCAGGAGATTGAGAATGGTATAATCCACCGGCAATACCGCCACCATAAGGTGTACGAATAGTTAAATTACCTACATTAAACTCATTCCCACTGCGGTAACGAAATTTAGCCGCTTCATTAACTATTTGATCAAACGCTGGAAAAATGTAATCAGCAAATTGAATCTCTGCCAGTGCTGGTGCACCAAAAGCCGCTAAACCATTAGCAAAACCCAAAATACCTTGCTCGGTTAAGGGCGTATTAAAAACGCGGTGCTTACCATACTTTTCTTGTAAGCCCGATGTTGCTCTAAATACACCACCAAAGTAACCAACATCTTCGCCAAAAATACAAGCTTGAGGGTGTTCATTCATAGTGATGTCGAGCGCAGAGTTAATTGCGTGGAGCATATTCATTTTAGCCATTACTTAATTCTCCCTGCTGTTACTGGGTAAGCATCGGGATGCTGTTTTATATGTTCTTTTAATTGCTCGTACTGACGTTGCAATAATGGAATCGGTGTGTCGTAAACATCAGATACCAACTCTTCTAAAGCGGGTTTTGCAACAACTTCAGCACGCTTAAGCGCTGCTAAAATTTCTTCTCGAATCGACTCTTTTGCTTTTACATCGTCGTCTTCGTTTAGCCAATCTTGTTTAATAAGCCACTTTCTGAATTTATCTATTGGACATACTTGATGACTAGCTTCTTCATCTTTAGAGCGATAACCACTTGGGTCGTCTGACGTAGAGTGCGCACCTAATCGATAAGCAATCGACTCAATAAGCACAGGCTCACCTTGTGTTGAGGCTATTTCGCGTGCTTTTTTAGTCGCCGCATAAACAGCAAGTGCATCTGTGCCATCAACACGAATAGTTTTAATACCATAGCCCACACCACGCGAGGCAATACCATCGCCTTTAAACTGCTCATCAGCAGGGGTTGATATTGCATAACCGTTATTACGTGCAAAAAATATAACCGGTGCTCTATGGACAGCCGCCATATTTAAACCAGCATGAAAGTCACCTTCAGACGCCGCCCCTTCGCCAAAATAACAAATAGTAACGTTATCAATTGGGCTTGCAAGTTCACCTGTTTTAGCGTCTATATGTTTAACTTTTTGACCGTATGCGTAACCTGTAGCTTGGGGTATTTGCGTACCCAATGGCGATGAGATTGTCATGTAGTTTAATTCTTTTGAACCATAATGAATTGGCATTTGACGACCTTTGCCTAAATCAAGCTCGTTTGAAAACATTTGGTTCATAAATTGATCAAGCGTAAAGCCACGATAATGAAGTGCTGCTTGTTCTCGGTATTGCGCCATAATCATGTCGTTTTGATCAAGCGCTGCAGCAGAGGCTGTAACGGCGGCTTCTTCGCCTAAACATTGCATGTAAAAGCTAACACGGCCTTGGCGCTGTGCACCTTGCATGCGCTCATCAAGCAAGCGAATAAAACGCATTGTTTCGTATAATTTAAGTGCGGTATGTTTTGAAATGTCAGGTGCGGTTGCACTAGGATGAATGTCGCCGTCCTCAGTTAAAATACTAAGGGTTGGAATAGTTAACGCATTGCCATCAATAAATTCAAGCTTATGGTTAATATTCAGCGATACGTTATTTGGATTACTCATAACCTACCTTCTTTTGTTGTCGGTAAAAAAGTGCCCCTTTAAATTATTATTATGGGTGATTGTTGCGGAATAAACTTTGCAACATCTGCACTATCTTTAATTAAAGCTACCAACACTTTACGTTAACGTAAAGTGTTATTCAACATGTCTGAGACGAAACAAAAGTAAATATTGGTCAAATAAGTGGCAAGTTAACTATACGGTTATTTTAATGAATACTAATCATATAGTTAACTTTAAATAATGCGTGGTCTGATGAGTTTAATTAAACAAAATCGCTATTAATTTCCATTGGGATAACGGTTAATAACGCTCTTTGTCCTAAAGCTACATTTGCATTAGGGAATATTATTGCTTCACCTTCTACGTCAGCATAAATTGCTGTATCACCATCGGTTGCGAGCAATTCACCTTTAGCAAAGCCTGTAAAGTTCTCGGCATCATCAGAAAAAGGAAAACTAAAATTGTCCTGTGTCCTGTTAATTGTTCTATGCACTGAAAACAACTCAAAGTCTTCTGCATTAAATTTAAGGTATTCAACGTCAGTTTGGCTAATTAATGCAGTCAGTGTTTGCTTTGTTTTTTCAAAACGTGTCATATCGTTTTGCCCAAATGGCTTAACTTGACCCAGCTCTACTGTAAACGAGTCTGCACCATGTACAAATGACGAATAATAGCTAAAAGTTGTCGCAGGTGATTTCATCATTAATACGGTATTTACACCACAGCTTAACAAAAATTGTAGCTGTGATTTTTTCCACGGTTTTCCGTGTAAATATGGATACACGGCAAACTTTTCATTCTTTGATCCACGAATAGCAGTATGTAAATCGTAATGGCATCGGCTACTGCCTTGCTCGCCACGTGTATAAAAATCGCTTACGTATTTCTCAAGCTTTGCAGCGCGGTTTCGCTCATTATTCATTGGTACACCTTCAACAGTATGATGACCATTAAATAATCTATTTAGATTTTCTTCTACAAAACGCAGACCAATATTAATTGATTGTGGATTACCGTAAATAAACAAAGCGCGCTGCTTAAGTATCAGCTCACCTTTTATAATTTGTTTAATGAGTGCATCGCAAATTTCGATTGGGGCGGTCTCGTTACCGTGTACAGCGCTTGAATAAACTACATCCTTTGACGTTGTAACAGCAGGCTGAAACTCAATTACGCCGGTATCGTGTATATTCACACGAGTCCCATTATCTAAAACAAATTCACCTGCATCTAAATGCCATTCGTTGTTACGGCTAAGTGTTAAAAAATCGCCAGTTTGTTTTAATTCATTTAAGTAAGATGGATTGGCTGACATGTAATAAGCCCTTTTATAATATATGTGAGAGTGATTGCTTGTGCATTTATTAGTAACAGTTGCTCAAGTTATAGAAACAAAAACGGCTGATTAAATCAGCCGTTTTAAAAAGTCATTAAATTAAGTTAACTAATAACTGAATCTACAAGCTTTTTAGCTTCTTTTTCAAGTAACGCTAAATGCTCTTCACCTTTGAATGATTCTAGGTAAATTTTATAAATATCTTCGGTACCTGATGGGCGCGCTGCAAACCAACCATTTTCGGTTACTACTTTTAAACCACCAATAGCAGCGCCATTACCTGGTGCATGTGTTAGCTTTTGTAAAATAGGTTCACCTGCAAGCATATCCGCTTTTACATCATCTGCACTTAACGCTTTTAAACGTGATTTTTGACCGCTTGTAGCAGGTGCATCAAGGCGTTTATAAATTGGTGAGCCAAATTCTTGCTCTAATTCTTTATAAAGTACCGACGGTGTTTTACCTGTAACGGCTAATATTTCTGCGGCTAATAGCCCCATAATAAAGCCATCTTTGTCTGTACACCACACAGTGCCATCAAAGCGTAGGAAAGCAGCGCCAGCGCTTTCTTCGCCACCAAAAGCAAGCTTGCCTTTACTTAAGCCATCAACAAACCATTTAAAGCCAACGGGTACTTCTTTTACTTTACGTTCATTTCGGGCAGCTACTTTGTCGATCATTGAACTAGAAACCAGCGTTTTACCAATTTCTACGCTTGAATTCCAATCTCGGTGTTTTATTAGGTAATCAATTGCCACGGCTAGAAAATGATTTGGGTTCATTAATCCATCTGGCGTAACAATACCATGACGGTCATAATCTGGGTCGTTACCAATAGATATATCAAAGTCATCTTTTAGCGCTACAAGATTTGCCATAGAGTATGGTGATGAGCAATCCATACGTATTTTTCCGTCTTTATCTAGTGGCATAAAAGCAAATCGTGGATCAACGTTGTCGTTCACAACCGTTAAATTCAGATCATATTTTTTAGCAATTACAGGCCAAAAATGAATTCCTGAACCACCAAGCGGATCGATACCAACTTTAATACCCGCTTCGCTAATAGCTTTTAGATTAACTATATTTTCTAGGTCGTTAATATAAGGAGTCATTAAGTCTTCGTACTTAATAAATCCAGAACGAGACGCTTTAGCAAATGGAAATAATTCAACTTCAACCAAATCTTCTAATAAAAGTTGGTTTGCTCTGTCTTCAATCCATTTAGTTACATCAGTATCAGCTGGTCCGCCATTAGGTGGGTTATATTTAAAACCACCGTCTTCAGGGGGATTATGCGAAGGCGTTACTACAATACCGTCTGCAAGCTCATTTGGATGAAGTTTATTATGGCTAACGATTGCATGGCTAATCACTGGTGTTGGCGTAAAATCACCATCTTCTTGTGTGATCACTTGCACTTCATTCGCAACAAGCACTTCTATTGCAGAGTTAAATGCGGCTTCACTCAATGCATGTGTGTCTTTACCTAAAAATAAAGGACCAAATATATCGTTTTGCTTTCTGTAATCACATATAGCCTGTGTGATTGCTAAAATATGAGATTCATTAAACTTTACATCGTAAGAACAACCACGATGACCAGAGGTACCAAAAGCAACACAATGCTCTGGATTTTGTTCAAGATCAGGTTCATTTAAATAATAAGCAGATACTAATTTTGGTACATTAACCAATGCTGATTGTGGAGCAGTTTTGCCTGCGCCTGAGTGAATAGCCATTATATTTCCTTACAGGTAATCGCGAATTTTTTCAGCTTGCTCTGCGCTATAACCAAGACAAAGAGCAACTTCGTGAAGCATCATTTTTTTGCGTGTAGTATTAGAATTCGTCATAACCCAATATTCACTATCCGTTATGTTTTTAGGATTCATACTACTACCGCTATTAACTAAATCTTCTTTACTTGTAGCAAAGTAGACTCTATCTCGACCTTTTATATCTAATACTGCAGAAAAGTCGGTTTTATGAGTTCGATAAAATGCACTTAAAATAAATAAAAATCGACCAACAACGCCCTTTTGCATTCCCAGTTCTTCTTTATTCAATATATTAAAAACATTAGCGTTTTTTTGCTTCACTGGTGTGACAACAGCTGGAGTTTGTTTATCTGCAATCGATTCAGTTGGCTTTACGCTTGTTAAAGAAGTGGTAGACGTAGTTACGGTTTGATTATTTTGATTAATTTGATTAATTTCTACGTTAGCGGATTGAATTTTCTCACCGCTCAGGTTTAATAAACGACGTAAAATAGTGGATGCACTTTCGCCAATACTTTGTGTATTGCTGGCAATATACTGATATAACTCGTCGTCTATGTCGATTTGTTTCATGTTTTTCCTGTTATTACGGGTCACATTTTTTTCTCTCGACTGATTATACCCAAACCAATAAGAAATGCGAGTTACAACAAGCACTCCCGACAACATATACTTTAAACATACAAATAGACTATTATTTAGTTCTTTGTTGTTGAATTAACATTCAAAAGCCCAATTTAATAAATAGTCGCTGTATTTTTTGCTTTTTAAAGCAATGCTCGGCAAACTATGGCGAAATTTTCAGGAGGCTGGTATGCAATTAAACTATAAGCAACAAGGGCAAGGTCCTAATGTTATTTTGATCCACGGGCTTTTTGGATCATTAGAAAACTTAAACGTAATCGCAAAACCATTAAGTGAAAACTTTAATGTTATTAATGTAGATTTACGTAACCATGGCCTGTCACCTCATAGCAATGAAATGAACTATCCGGCAATGGCACAAGATATTATTGAACTCTTAGCTGATTTAAGTATAGATAAAGTACACTTAGTTGGACACTCTATGGGAGGAAAAGTAGCAATGGAATTGGCACTTACTCACCCAGAGCTTGTAAATAAACTCGTTGTACTTGATATAGCACCTGTTAGTTACCCGGCACGCCATACAAAAATATTACAAGCATTAAAAGCCGTTTCAGCGCAATCAATAGACGATAGAAAGCAAGCTGATGCTATAATGCAGCCGTTTATTGAAGAACTTGGAGTTAGACAATTTTTGCTTAAAAGCTTGGCTAAAAATGATGATGGTCAATTTGCATGGCGATTTAACTTAGATGTGCTTGATAATAAATATTCGACAATCACATCCAATGTTAATGAAAACAATTCTTGTTTATGCGATACTCTTTTCATTAAAGGTAATGATTCTGACTATATTTTGCCTGAGCATCGTAATGCAATTACAACACGCTTTAAAAACACCAAGGCTAAAATTATTCATGGGGCTGGTCATTGGCTTCATGCCCAAAAGCCACTTGCTGTAAATAAAGCAATAAACGACTTTTTAACTGCGGTTTAAAGTAATTTTAATCGTGTGTTTTTGATTCTGCGCACTAAATATATGTATATTTATATGCTATAGTACGCGCCGTTTAATTTAAAGGTTATACGTTGATGGTCAGTCAGTTAATTAACGAATTTGATACCCTAGGGTTGTATTTTGGCTTAGCCGGTATTTTCATATTCATCGGCATGGCAATTAAAGACGTACTAAAAAGTGGCAATGTACCTAAGTTCGGACAATACATTGTTTGGGGTGTGCTCTTTTTAGGTTGTTCAGGCTTTATTGCTAAAGGGCTGATTCAAGTATTTTGGCAAGGCGCAGGTGTAGGTTAGGCATGGCGAAGTCAGAAACAGATAGAACTACGCTCGATTTATTTGAATACGAAAAACGCCCAGGCAGACCTAAAACCAATCCCCTTTCACGGGATATGCAGTTAAAGGTAAATAAACGTAATCAAATAAAAAGAGATAAAGCACGTGGTTTAAAACGTGTTGAATTTAAAGTTTCATCGCAGTTATATCAAGCATTAAGTGATATGGCAGATGCACAAAATATTAGCCGCAGTGCGCTGATTGAAACGATTTTACAAGAAAGATTGGCTATTGATACATAAAAGGTTTTAAATCCATGGCAAGTGTAGGCATTTTTTTCGGAAGTGACACAGGTAACACAGAACACGTAGCAAAAATGATCCAAAAAGAATTGGGTAAAAAGCTAGTGGCTGTTCATGACATTGCAAAAAGCTCTAAAGAAGAGATTGCTGAATTTGATTTGATCTTATTCGGTATCCCTACTTGGTATTACGGTGAAGCACAATGTGATTGGGATGACTTTTTCCCTGAACTTGAAGAAGTAGACTTTGAAGGCAAACTTGTCGCTATTTTCGGTTGCGGAGACCAAGAAGATTACGCTGAGTACTTTTTAGATGCTATGGGTATGATCAACGATATCGTAACTGAACGTGGCGCTATTGTTGTTGGTCATTGGCCAAGTGAAAGTTATGACTTTGAAGCATCTAAAGGTATGGCTGATGATAAGCACTTTGTAGGCTTAGGTATTGACGAAGACCGTCAACCTGAACTAACAGAACAACGTGTTAAAGCATGGTCTGCTCAAGTATATGAAGAAATGTGTTTAAGTGAATTAGCTGACTAATTTACTGCATATACCGCTAGCTGTTTAAATAATTATCAAACAGTTAGCGTTTTAAGCTTTAGTGGCAATATAAATCAATTGTTCTTTGCACTTAACGCTTAGGCACGTTATCCTGTTTGTTGCTAATGTGTCGTGTACATCTTTGCAAGATGTCTAGTATAACCAAATAAAATTGAGACAGATTTAATGACTGATCATAACTTGGAACTTAAAAAAGCCGGTTTAAAAGTAACTTTACCGCGTATTAAAATATTAGAGATTTTACAATCTCCAGATAACCAACACATCAGCGCTGAAGATGTTTACAAAATTCTTTTGGATCTAGGTGAAGAAATTGGTCTTGCGACTGTATACCGCGTACTTAACCAGTTTGATGATGCAGGTATTGTAAGCCGTCATCATTTTGAAGGTGGTAAGTCTGTATTTGAACTTTCTGGCAGCACCCATCACGACCATTTAGTATGTTTGAAGTGTGGTAAAGTTGTAGAGTTTGAAGATGACATGATTGAACGTCGTCAACTTGAAATTTCTGAAGAAAATGGCATAACGCTTACAAATCATTCTTTATATTTATACGGTGAGTGTAATGATAAAGCAGCGTGTAAAGAATTTAGCGACGCTAATAGCTAATACCGCTTTTTAAAGCAATAAAAAACCTGCTAAGTGCAGGTTTTTTTGTGTCTAAAATACGCTTGTAATAAATATCCCCAGTAAATACTGGGGATATTAAACCTGAACTCTGGTTAAGAGATTTACCAACGTATTGAATCATGGTGATATTTAAATTTATTTTCTCTAGCCAGAGATTTTAAGTGAAAACAAGGCGAATTCACGCGTCAATAGCTGGCCTATTGCAAGTAAATTCAACGCAGTTAGCGCTGAAAATAGCTGCTCGAGAAAGATTTATTATCCAGAGTTCAGGTTTTTTAGATATTACTTATTGAGTTTTAGACCAAGAATCACGAAGACCCACTGTTTGGTTAAATACAACGTGCTCTGATTTAGAATCACGAGAGAAATAACCCGTACGCTCAAACTGAAAGCCCTGCTCTGCTTGTGAATTAGCAAGCGATGGCTCTAATTTAGCGTTTGATAAAACAACCAGTGACTCTGGGTTTAGCGTTGTTTCAAACTCATCAGCTGCTGCTGGGTTTGGCACACTAAATAAACGGTCGTATAAACGAACTTCTGCCGTAATAGACTCTGGTACTGAAACCCAGTGAATAACACCTTTTACTTTACGTCCATCACTTGGGTTTTTACCTAGTGTTTCAGTATCGTAAGTACAGAAAATAGTTGTAATTTCGCCGTTTTCGTCTTTTTCAACACGCTGGGCTTTAATAACGTAAGCGCCACGTAACCGAACTTCTTTATCGAGTACTAAACGTTTGAACTTGTTATTTGCTTCTTCTTTAAAGTCTTCTCGTTCAATGTAAATCTCACGAGTAAACGGTACATCACGACGACCCATTTCTTCTTTATTTGGGTGGTTAGCCACAGATAAAATCTCAACCTTGTCTGCATCGTAGTTTTCGATAACAACTTTAACAGGATCGAGTACGGCCATTGCACGTGGTGCATTTTCGTTTAGATCTTCACGGATACACGCTTCAAGCATGCCCATTTCAACCATATTCTCTTGTTTTGTTACACCTATACGCAAACAAAACTCACGAATTGAACCTGGTGTATAACCACGGCGACGTAAACCTGCAATTGTAGGCATGCGTGGGTCATCCCAGCCTTCTACATGGTTATTTACCACTAAATCGCTTAGCTTACGCTTTGACATAATTGTGTATTCAAGATTTAAGCGTGAAAACTCAATTTGCTGTGGGTGACACTCTAAACTAATGTTATCAAGTACCCAGTCGTATAAACGGCGGTTATCTTGAAACTCAAGAGTACATAATGAATGTGTAATGCCCTCAAGTGCATCAGAAATACAATGCGTGAAGTCATACATTGGGTAAATGCACCACTTGTCTGCTGTTTGATGATGATGAGCAAAACGTACGCGATAAATAATTGGATCGCGAAGCACCATAAATGAGCTAGCCATATCAATTTTAGCACGCAGGACACATTCGCCTTCTTTGAATTCGCCAGCACGCATTTTTTCAAATAACGCTAGGTTTTCTTCAACTGATGTATCTCTGTATGGACTATTTTTACCTGGCTCTTTTAATGTGCCACGGTACTGGCGTGCTTCGTCTGCTGTTAAAAAACAAACGTATGCTAAGCCTTTATTTATTAACTCAACAGCATAACCAAATAAAGTATCAAAATAGTTAGAAGAATACTTTATATCGCCATCCCAATTGAAGCCTAACCACTGTACGTCTTCTTTTATAGAATTAACGTAGTTAATGTCTTCTTTTTCTGGGTTTGTATCGTCAAAACGCAGGTTACATAAACCATTGTAATCTTTTGCGATGCCAAAGTTTAAACAAATTGATTTGGCATGACCAATATGCAAAAAGCCATTTGGTTCTGGTGGAAAACGTGTATGCGTTGTTGCATGCTTTTTACTTGCTAAGTCTTCATCAATTTTGGTTCTAATAAAGTTACTTGGGCGATTCTCAATTTCCGCCATAGGAGTGTGATCCTCTAAATATTACGTAATAACAAAACTAATGCATTATTACAAAAACATACACTAACATACAGCACTAGATTAAGGTTTATTTTTGATATTGCTTAACTTTAATTCAGCTGAACCATTGTTTATGAATAAAATTTGTTTTAACGCAATATTTAAGTAATCAAAGCCACTTATAGTAGACTAATAACCTACTTTATAAGGACTCGAAGATGGCTACACTTAATCAACATCGCGTTTATATTCCTACTAACGCACGCGCAAATCACTATTTACTAGCCGAAATAACGCCAAATAAAGCGTTCTATAATAGTTTTAGTAATATCAATTGTTGTTATGAACGTATAGCACGTCAGCTATTTGCATGCTGTGATGAATATGAGCTTCATAATGTTCATTTACTCGCAAACGATAAACTACCCGTTGTACGCTTTCATGATGAGTCTTATCAATTAGAAACCGATAAGCAAATGTTGTTTTTTTATAATCCTCGTTATCACGAGGCCCATAAAATTTATTACACTGAAGATATACCAAGTAAAAAAATACGCATTCTATTTTTAGCAACAGGCGACGATTTACGAGCTAACTCTGCAGAGTTTCATAACAAAGTTCAAAAAGTATTAAACACCCTACAAGGACAACTGTTAATAAATCAACCTCAGTTTAAACTACGCGATCATCAGCACTTAACGTATGACTTATTTGCTAAAGAAAAAGGCAATAAGGAGAGCTATGGTTACAAATTAAGAAGTCTCTACCCTCGCTATCAGTCAAGACAATGCAGCATACCCGATGATTATGCAGAGATGACTTACGCCACTTTTACTATACCGGTTTCGCGCGCTATTAAAACGCAGTTTCAAACACTAATGAACACAAACGACTATGCTAGATTTTATGACTACTTTGCTTACTCATTTATACGTGCGTGTCAAAATAACAATCTAAATCATGGCGCTATGGTTGCTAACGGCGCAACGCCTATTATACGAAACAGTAAAATAGATAAAAGTGAAGGTAATAATGAACTTCAAAAGTTAAGTTTTGATATTGAATCTAATGAAAATCAAATTAAGTACTTTTATGAAGCAAGTAAATTAGTAGAAACGTTGCATTTTGTAGTGGTAGCAACGCAGCAGGATAAACATGAAATGGGTTACGGTCGATTTATGAACCAAGTAGAAAAAACAATCCATACTCTGTGTAATGAGCTAGCTATAAATAAACAACGCCAAGACTTATCGGTACGTTTTTTTCAGCATATTAGTTATCCGTTCTAAATTTTCAGCTAATAACAAAAAGGCCCGCATAAGCGGGCCTTTTTAAAGAAAAACAAGCGATTACCAGCCTGTTTTCTCTTTAAGTGCTTTACCGATATCAGCAAGTGAACGTACAGTTTTTACGCCCGCAGCTTCTAATGCAGCAAATTTCTCATCAGCAGTACCTTTACCGCCGGCAATGATTGCGCCAGCGTGACCCATACGCTTACCTTCTGGTGCAGTAACACCAGCAATGTAAGATACTACAGGTTTAGTTACGTGAGCTTTGATGTACTCTGCAGCTTCTTCTTCTGCAGTACCACCAATTTCACCAATCATTACGATTGCTTCAGTTTGTGGATCTTTTTCGAACATTTCTAAAACGTCGATAAAGTTAGTACCTGGAATTGGATCACCACCAATACCAACACACGTAGACTGACCAAAACCAGCATCAGTAGTTTGCTTAACTGCTTCGTACGTTAAAGTACCAGAGCGAGAAACAATACCTACTTTACCAGGTTTGTGGATGTGACCAGGCATGATACCAATCTTAGTTTGACCAGGAGTAATAACACCTGGGCAGTTAGGACCGATCATACGAGTACCTGTTTGATCTAGTTTAACTTTAACGTCAACCATATCAAGAGTAGGAATGCCTTCAGTAATACAAACAATAAGCTCGATGCCAGCATCAATAGCTTCTAAGATTGCATCTTTACAGAAAGGAGCTGGTACGTAGATAACTGAAGCAGTTGCGCCAGTTTTTTCTACAGCTTCACGAACTGTGTTGAATACAGGAAGACCAAGGTGCGTTTGACCGCCTTTACCTGGGCTTACGCCACCAACCATTTGTGTACCGTATTCAAGTGCTTGCTCTGAGTGGAAAGTACCTTGACCACCAGTGAAACCTTGACAGATAACTTTTGTATCTTTATTAATTAATACAGACATTATTTGCCCTCCGCAGCAGCAACAACTTTCTCAGCAGCGTCTGTTAGTGATTCAGCAGCAATGATATCTAGACCTGAGCTCTTAAGAACTTCACGACCTAACTCAGCATTAGTACCTTCTAAACGTACAACTACTGGTACGGTTACGCCAACTTCTTTAACTGCGCCAATGATACCTTCAGCAATCATGTCACAACGAACGATACCGCCAAAGATGTTCACAAGAACAGCTTTAACATTGTCGTCAGAAAGAATGATTTTGAATGCTTCAGAAACACGTTCTTTAGTAGCACCGCCACCAACATCCAAGAAGTTAGCCGGCTTGCCGCCATGTAGGTTTACGATGTCCATAGTACCCATTGCTAGGCCTGCACCGTTAACCATACAACCAACATTGCCATCTAGGGCTACGTAGTTAAGCTCAAAGCTTGCTGCATGCGCTTCACGTGCATCTTCTTGAGATGGATCGTGGAACTCACGGATTTTAGGTTGACGGTAAAGTGCATTACCATCAATACCGATTTTGCCGTCAAGACAATGAAGATTACCTTCATCTGTAATTACTAACGGGTTGATTTCAAGTAATGCGAAATCAAAATCAGTGAACATTTTACCAAGACCCATGAAGATCTTAACGAACTGTTTCATTTGTACTGGGTTAAGACCCAGTTTGAAACCTAGTTCACGTGCTTGGTAAGCTTGAGGACCTACTAACGGGTCGATCTCAGCTTTGTGGATAAGTTCAGGTGTTTCTTCAGCAACAGTTTCAATTTCAACACCGCCTTCAGTAGACGCCATGAAAACAACTTTGCGAGATGCACGGTCAACAACTGCACCAAGGTACAATTCGTTCGCGATATCAGTACAGCTTTCTACTAAAATTTTAGCAACTGGCTGACCTTTTTCGTCTGTTTGGTAAGTAACTAGGTTTTTACCTAACCAGTTAGCTGCAAACGCTTTTACTTCGTCGATAGTTTTAACTAGCTTTACACCGCCAGCTTTACCACGTCCACCTGCGTGAACTTGAGTTTTAACAACCCACATATCACCGCCGATCTTTTCAGCAGCTGCTGCAGCTTCTTCAGGTGTATCGCAAGCGAAACCTTGAGAAACTGGTAAACCATATTCGGCAAAAAGTTGTTTTGCCTGATACTCATGCAAATTCATGATGCTTTATCCAATTTTTTATACTAAAAGAGCTGAATATTTTTTCAAATATACAACTATCCCAAATTGCGCACCTAGTATAGATCCCAAGGCTTAACATGAAAACCCCAGTATGACCAAAGGCGCAAAAAAAAAGCTGTGAATGTTCATTCACAGCTTACATTTCATACTACTGGATTAAACATCCAGCAATAAGCGTGTTGGATCTTCAAGTAACTCTTTAATAGTTACTAAGAAACCAACCGATTCTTTACCATCAATTATACGATGGTCGTAAGAAAGAGCTAAATACATCATAGGAAGTATTTCTACTTTACCATTCACTGCCATAGGACGGTCTTGGATTTTATGCATACCCAAAATTGAAGACTGTGGCAAGTTGATGATAGGTGTAGATAGTAATGAACCAAATACGCCACCATTAGTAATAGTGAAGTTACCACCAGTCATATCTGCAAGCGTTAACTTACCGTCACGACCTTTAAGTGCTAATTCACGGATACCTTTTTCAATTTCAGCAACAGATAGTTTGTCACAATCTTTAAGTACTGGAGTAACTAAACCACGTGGTGTAGATACTGCAATGCTGATATCAAAGTAATTATGGTAAACAATATCATCACCATCAATCGATGCATTTACATCTGGGAAACGCTTAAGAGCTTCAGTTACAGCTTTCACATAGAAAGACATGAAACCTAAACGAATGCCGTGACGCTTTTCAAACGTTTCTTGATACTGCTTACGAAGGCTCATGATTGGTCCCATGTTCACTTCGTTGAATGTAGTTAACATTGCAGTTGAGTTTTTAGCTTCAAGAAGGCGTGTCGCAATCGTTTTACGTAAACGAGTCATAGGTACGCGTTTTTGAGTACGATCGCCCATCGGTGCAGCTGGAGCAGAGGCTTCTGCTTTTTTAGCTGCTGGTGCTGGTGCTTTTAAGAAAGTATCAACGTCTTCTTTAGTCACACGACCATTTTTACCCGTGCCTTTGATTTTAGAAGCGTCTAGGCCTTTCTCAGCAATTAAACGACGAACTGATGGTGTTAACACATCTGAACTTTCGCTTGAATCTGCTGCTGGCGCTGCGTCTGCTTTTGCAGCTGGAGCCGCTGGTGCACCGCCTGCTTTAACCGAACCAATTACTTGTTCGCCTAATACAGTGTCGCCTTCGCCATGAATGATATCACCCATAATACCGTCTTCTTGAGCTACTACTTCAAGAACAACTTTATCTGTTTCAATATCTACCAAGTTTTGGTCACGAGTTACCGCGTCACCTGGTTGTACATGCCATGTAGCAATTGTTGCGTCTGCAACTGATTCTGGAAGTACAGGTACTTTAATATCCACTTCTTTACCTTCTGATGCTGGTGCTGATGGCGCCGCTGGCGCGTCTTCTGATTTAGCTGGTGCTGATTCTTTTGTAGATGAACCTTCACTTGCTGGCGCTGCATCAGCATCACCAAGTAAACCCATAACTTGATCGCCAAGTACGGTTGCACCTTCCTCTTGTGATATTTCTGTGATTACACCGTCATGCTGTGCAACAACTTCTAAAACCACTTTATCTGTTTCAATGTCTACTAAGTTTTGATCGCGAGTTACTTTGTCGCCAACACTTACATGCCATGTAGCAACGGTAGCATCTGCAACCGACTCAGGAAGAACAGGAACTTTAATTTCTGTGCTCATTGCTTATCCTTTATTTTCTATAGTAAGCGCGTCGGCAACGAGCGCTTGTTGTTCTTTAGTATGTACTGACATGTAACCACACGCTGGTGATGCAGACGCTTTACGACCTGCATATTTTAACTTAGCACCTTGTGGAATTGCATCAATAAAGTGATGTTGTGAACAGTACCATGCACCTTGGTTTTGTGGTTCTTCTTGACACCATACAAAATCAGTTACGTGTTGATATTGTTTCATAATCGTTTGCATTTCATCGTGTGGGAACGGATATAATTGTTCTACACGTACAATCGCAACATTATCTAGCTCAAGTTTACGACGCTCTTGTAGTAGTTCGTAATAAACTTTACCGCTACAAAATACAACGCGCTCTACTTTTTCAGGGTTAATATCATCGATTTCGTCGATCATATTATGAAAAACACCTTCAGAAAGTTCTTCAAGTGACGAAGTTGCAAGCGGATGACGAAGTAACGACTTAGGTGTCATAACAATCAGTGGACGACGAAGCGGTCTAACTGATTGACGACGAAGCATTGCATATACTTGAGCTGGTGTTGAAGGTACACATACTTGCATATTGTGATCAGCACATAGTTGTAAAAAACGCTCTAAACGAGCTGAACTATGTTCAGGACCTTGACCTTCATAGCCATGTGGTAGCAATATTGTAAGACCGCATAAACGACCCCACTTTTGCTCACCTGAGCTTAAGAATTGGTCAAAAACAACTTGTGCACCATTGGCGAAGTCACCAAATTGCGCTTCCCATATTACGAGAGACTTAGGTTCAGCGGTAGCATAACCATATTCGAACGCAACTACAGCTTCCTCTGATAGAACAGAATCAAAGACTTCAAATGTGCCTTGATCTTCACTTAAATGCTGTAAAGGAGTGTAAGTCATACCATTTGATTGACCATGGACAACAGCATGACGATGAAAGAATGTTCCTCGACCTGTGTCTTGTCCTGTTAAACGAATGTCAGTACCTTCAGACGCAATTGTTGCATAGGCTAAAGTTTCAGCCATACCCCAATCAAGTGGTTTTTCACCTGCAGCCATTAGCTTACGATCGTCATAAATCTTTTTAACGCGAGATTGAGCTTTATGCTGTTCTGGGTAAGAAGCTACTTTTTCGCCAAGGGCTTTAAGCTCCTCTACAGACACGCTAGCATCGTAATCAACATCCCATTCATGACCAATATATTTTGCCCATTCAGAAGAATGTGAAGTCACTGGCTGTATTTCTGAAACAACACAATTACCTTCATCTAATGCATCACGGTACTCATCAGCAAGCGCTTTAACGTCTTGTTCAGAAAAAGAGCCTTCAGCAATAAGTTGATCTGCATAAATTAAACGCGGCACTGGGTGCTTTTTAATTTTTTGGTACATAATCGGCTGTGTTGCATTTGGCTCATCAGCTTCATTATGACCATGGCGACGGTAACACACTAAATCGATAACTACGTCGCGTTTAAACTGGTTTCTGAAATCAAGGGCAAGTTGAGTAACAAATGCAACTGCTTCAGGATCGTCAGAATTAACATGGAATATTGGGGCCTGCACCATTTTTGCGATGTCAGTACAATATGGCGTTGAACGAACGTCATCTTGCTTAGAGGTTGTAAAGCCTACTTGGTTATTGACAACAATACGAATACTACCACCACAACTAAACGCGTTAGTTTGTGACATGTTAAACGTTTCTTGTACAACACCTTGACCAGCAATTGCAGAATCACCATGAATGGTGATAGGTAGCGCTTTAATGCCTGATTTATCACCTAAACGGTCGAGACGACCACGCACTGACCCCATTACAACAGGGTTTACGATTTCTAGATGAGATGGGTTAAAGGCAAGCGCCATATGTACATTGCCACCTTTAGTAGCAAAGTCAGACGAATAACCCATGTGATATTTAACATCACCAGAACTTAGCGTTTCTTTGTGTATACCAGCAAACTCATCAAACAGCTCTGATGGGTTTTTACCAAGTACATTTACAAGAACGTTTAGACGACCACGGTGAGCCATACCAATAACAGCTTCTTGTTGGCCGCTTTCACCTGCTCGGTGAATAAGCTCTTTAAGCATAGGAACTAACGCATCGCCACCTTCAAGTGAAAAGCGCTTAGCACCAGGGAACTTAGACCCTAAATATTTTTCTAGACCATCCGCTGCAGTAAGACCTTTTAAGATACGAAGCTTTTCATCTTTTGAGAATTTAGGCCTAGACTGCACAGATTCTAAACGCTGTTGTAACCAACGCTTTTCTTCTGTCGATGTGATGTGCATATACTCAGCGCCAATAGAACCACAATATGTAGTTTTTAGTGCTTGGTATAATTCACCTAAAGGCATAGTATCGCGCCCTACGGCAAACGATCCTACGTTAAATTCGCGGTCAAAATCACTTGCTGATAAGTCGTGGTACTCTAGCTCTAAATCTCGTACACGCTCTCGTTGCCAAATACCTAATGGATCTAGGTTTGCATTTTGGTGTCCTCGAAAGCGGAAAGCATTAATAAGTTGTAGTACTTTAACCTGTTTAAGGTCACCGCCACTACCCTCTGCTACCACTACTTCTCTATGCTTGTTTTTAGCAAGCTGTGCAAACTGCGCTCGAACTTCTGAATGTTTTACTTCAACATCCACACCATCAACTTTAGGTAATTGTTCGAACACTTCTCGCCATTCATCTGGCACAGAAGTCGCATCGTCTAAATACGCTTCATAAAGCTCTTCTACATAAGCAACGTTGCCGCCGTTTAAATGTGAAGATTCTAGCCATGCCTTCATCACACCTTCGTGCATTTATAAGCCCTTTTTTTTAGCGCAGAAATTAATAGTTATCATAACAAGATGGCTAATAAATAATAAGTATTAGCCATCTTACGTTTACTAAGTAATTAAACAGCTCGGTTTAATAACATAGATTTGATTTGCCCAATTGCTTTGGTCGGATTAAGACCCTTAGGACAAACGCTAACACAGTTCATTATACTGTGGCAACGGAACACACTGAACGCATCGTCTAAATCCGCTAAACGTTCTTCAGTTGCTGTATCTCGGCTATCAGCCAAGAAACGGTAAGCATGAAGAAGGCCTGCTGGACCAATGAACTTGTCTGGATTCCACCAGAACGAAGGACACGATGTTGAACAACATGCACACAAAATACACTCATATAACCCATCTAATTTATTACGTTCTTCGATAGTTTGAAGACGTTCGCCTGCTGCTGGCTGATCATTAATTAAATAAGGTTTAACTTTTTCGTACTGAGTGTAGAACTGACTCATGTCTATAACAAGGTCACGAACCACTGGTAAGCCTGGTAATGGACGAACTACAATTTTACCTTTGCCATTTTTTTGTAGCGTAGATAAAGGAGTAATACATGCCAGACCATTTTTACCATTCATGTTAACACCATCAGATCCACACACACCTTCACGGCATGAACGACGGAAAGATAATGTTGGATCTTGTTCTTTTAAAAGAATAAGTGCATCCAATACCATCATGTCGTGACCTTCCTCTGTTTGCAAGGTGTATTCTTGCATACGAGGTGCGTTGTCAACATCTGGATTATAACGATAAACTGAAAATTGTACTTGTGCCATCGTCTATCTCCTAGTAAACACGTGCTTTAGGTGGGAAAGCTTCACGCGTTTTAGGCGCATAGTTTACATCACGCTTACTCATTTCATCCGTTAAAGGATTAAATACTGAGTGACATAACCAGTTTTCGTCATCACGATCTGGGTAATCAAAGCGAGAATGTGCACCACGGCTTTCTGTACGGAAGTTTGCAGCGACTGCAGTTGAGTAAGCTGTTTCCATTAAGTTATCTAGTTCAAGACATTCGATTCGCTGCGTATTAAAGTCTGATGATTTATCATCAAGACGTGCATGCTGCAGACGTTCACGAATTTCTTTAAGCTCTTGAAGACCTGATGCCATTGAATCACCTTCACGGAATACCGAGAAGTTAAGTTGCATACACTGTTGTAGGTCTTTTTTGATTTGAACTGGATCTTCACCTTGGCCAGCCGTTGAATTTTCCCAACGATTGTAACGTGCTAGAGAGGCTTCTAAGTCTGACTCTGAAGCAGCCTTAGATATTTCAACATCTTTAAGATATTTACCTAAGAAGTTACCAGCAGCACGACCAAATACCACTAAATCTAGTAATGAGTTACCACCTAAGCGGTTTGCACCATGTACGGATACACATGCAATCTCACCTACAGCAAATAAGCCTTGAACTACTGTTTCTTTGCCTTGAGCATCGATTTGTAGAGCTTGACCATTTACGTTAGTAGGAACACCACCCATCATATAATGACAAGTTGGAATTACTGGAATTGGTTCTTTAGCAGGATCAACGTGAGCAAACGTTTTAGCTAGATCACATACACCTGGAAGACGTAAGTTAAGCGTTTCTTCACCTAAATGGTCAAGTTTCAGCTTAAGGTGAGGACCCCAAGGACCATCACAACCACGACCTTCACGGATTTCAGTCATCATTGAACGTGCTACAACATCGCGAGACGCTAAGTCTTTTGCATTTGGAGCATAACGTTCCATGAAGCGCTCGCCATCTTTATTTAAAAGATAACCGCCTTCACCACGACAACCTTCAGTTACTAGCGTACCAGCACCTGCGATACCCGTAGGATGAAACTGCCACATTTCCATGTCTTGCATAGAAATACCAGCACGTGTTGCCATACCAACACCGTCACCAGTATTAATGTGAGCATTCGTTGTTGATGCAAATATACGACCAGCACCACCAGTAGCAAGCACTACAGCTTTAGATTTGAAGTAAGTAATTTCACCTGTTTCAATCTCAATTGCAGTACACCCTACTACATCACCATTATCGTTTTTAACTAAATCAAGTGCATACCATTCAGAGAATACATTTGTTTTATTTTTTACGTTTTGTTGATAAAGAAGGTGTAATAACGCATGACCAGTACGGTCAGCTGCGGCTGCTGTACGAGCGGCTTGTTCACCACCAAAGTTCTTCGATTGACCACCGAAAGGACGTTGGTAAACACGACCATTTTCAAAACGAGAAAATGGTAAACCCATGTTTTCTAATTCAGTAATAGCTTCTGGGCCTGTTTGACACATGTATTCAATAGCGTCTTGGTCACCGATAAAATCGGAGCCCTTAACGGTATCGTACATATGCCATTCCCAGTTGTCTTCGTGTGAATTACCAAGCGCTACTGTAATACCACCCTGTGCAGATACAGTGTGTGAGCGTGTTGGGAATACTTTAGATATTAATGCACACGTTTTGCCAGATTCAGTAATTGCTAGAGCGGCGCGCATACCAGCACCACCTGCGCCAATTACTACGGCGTCAAATTCACGAACAGAATATTTCACTTAAACACCCCATAATACAATTAGACCAATAGCTACGTAAGTAACGACCATTAGGTTTAATACAAAACCTAAAACGGCACGTAACTTCGAACACTTAACATAGTCTGTAAGAACTTGCCAAAGGCCAATGCGGGTATGAACCATAATGCAAACCAGGGTAATTAATGTAAACCCTTTCATTGCTAGGTTAGAGAAGAGGCCTGTCCAGGCTTCGAAAGTGACTTCTGGCGTCGCTAAAAAATAGCCGATAATAAAAATCGCATATGCGCTAATTATTAATGCCGTGGTACGTAAAGATACGAAATCTTGTACACCATCACGTTTAAGAGTTGCTTGATTTAAAACCATATCCACACCCCTGCCAATACGGCAAACACAACACCAAGAGCCATTGAAACTTTAGCGCTGAGGTTACCTGATTCAAGTTCTTCCCAATGTCCCATATCCATAATCATATGACGGATGCCACCAATAAGGTGATAACCTAATACAGAAACAGTGCCCCAAGCTATAAATTTGGCAATGAATCCGTTAAACAGACCCTTGACGAATTCAAAACTTTCAGCTGAAGAGAGAGACTCAGACCAAGCCCAAATGACAAACGTTAAAGCAAAAAATAATGCAACACCGGTGACGCGGTGAAATATTGACGCTTTAGCCGTTGCCGGCATAGATATAGTTGTTAGATCTAGATTTACAGGTCTTTGCTTTTTCACAGTTACTTGCCCATCTTGCTCACAGTGGAGCTCATCTACTTGCTTTTCTAAAAACCCACCAAATATTACTGATGGAACTATCAAAGTAAACGAATAGAAACAGTTAAAGTTCACAATAAATGTAAAATTAAACTGTAAAACTATGTTTACCCAAATACAATACGGTTTAAAACCAACGTTAGTATATATACCCACAAGGCTTTTTACAATTCTTGTTTATTTAGAGACGTTTGCGAATTAGCCAATGGTATAATATTTAATTCACACAGAATATTTATTATACATATGTGCATAATGTTTATAAAAATTGACTTTACACCCCTCTTTCACGTTAAAATGCGAAGATGTGCTTAAAACAGATTTCAGAACTTTAAAAATCTAAAAATCAGAATAGATATCTTAATAGGAGATACATAACGATGGCAGATAAAAAAGCCACAGTCCAAATTGATGGACTAGATCCAATCGAACTTCCAATTTATCAAGGCACAGCTGGCCAAGATGTAATCGACGTACGTACGTTAGGTTCACATGGTCACTTTACTTATGACCCAGGTTTCATGTCGACTGGTTCTTGTGAATCTGCAATCACCTACATTGATGGTGGTAAAGGTATCCTACTTCACCGTGGTTACCCAATTGAACAATTAGCTGATGGCTCAGATTACATTGAGTTGTGTTACTTACTATTAAATGGTGAGTTACCAACTAAAGAGCAATACACTGATTTTTCATTACAAATTACTCATAGCACAATGCTTGATGAGAAAATTGCAAACTTTTTCCAAGGCTTCCGCTTTGACGCTCACCCAATGGCAATGCTATGTGGTGTAGTTGGTGCTTTATCATCTTTTTATCATGAAGATCTTGATATTACTGATGCAAATCAACGTAAAACAAGTGCAGTTAAGTTAGTAGCTAAATTACCTACTATTGCAGCAATGGCGTATAAAACGAACGTTGGTCAACCATTTGTTTACCCACGTAACGATTTAGGTTATGCAGAAAACTTCTTACATATGATGTTCTCTGTACCAGCTGAAGAATATAAAGTTAATCCAGTAACAGCTAAAGCAATGGATAAAATATTCATGCTTCATGCTGATCACGAACAAAATGCATCTACGTCTACAGTACGTCTTGCTGGTTCATCTGGTGCTAATCCTTATGCATGTATTGCCGCTGGTATTGCATCTCTTTGGGGCCCGGCACATGGCGGCGCTAACGAAGCATGTTTGAACATGTTAGAAGAAATTGGTTCTGTTGATCGCATTGATGAATACGTTGCAAAAGCAAAAGATAAAGCGGACCCTTTCCGTCTTATGGGCTTTGGTCATCGTGTTTACAAAAACTTCGACCCTCGTGCAACAGTAATGCGTCAAACGTGTCACGAAGTACTTGCTGAACTTAATATTCAAGATCCATTGCTTGATATTGCAATGAAACTTGAAAAAATCGCACTTGAAGACCCGTACTTTGTAGAGAAGAAACTTTACCCTAACGTAGATTTCTACTCAGGTATTATCTTAAAAGCGATTGGTATTCCAACTAGCATGTTCACTGTAATTTTTGCAATGGCGCGCACTGTTGGTTGGATCACTCACTGGGATGAGATGCTTTCTCAACCTGGTCATAAGATCAGCCGCCCTCGTCAGCTTTATACTGGTTACACTGCACGTGACTACGTATCAACTGATAAGCGTTAATAATACGCTTTAGTATTATTTGAATACTTTAAAAGGTCGCATTTGCGGCCTTTTTTATTATTAGATACTTGAGAATAATCTTAAAGTGGCTACAATTCTTTCCCTAAAATGACAACGTTGATTAACTAATGCCTGCTCTAGAGTTTGATATAAATAAAATCCGAAGTGACTTCCCTACCTTAAATCAAACTGTAAACAATCAACCACTTGTTTATTTAGATTCGGGTGCTACAACGCAAAAACCTCAATGCGTTATCGATACTACCGTTGATTTTTACACGACTAAAAATGCAAATGTACATCGCGGCCGTCATTTCTTGAGTGAAAATGCAACCCTATTATATGAGGACGTTCGAACCCAGACAGCTGACTATTTTGGGGTGCAAAGTAAGGAAATTGTTTGGACAAAAGGCGCAACAGAATCAATTAACCTTATAGCTAACGGTATAAAAAATCAGATTATAACTGGCGATACAATAATAATTACGCCTGTAGAGCACCACGCTAACATTGTTCCATGGCAAGTATTGGCACAACAAGCTGGAGCTAAGCTCGCCATAATGCCTTTAAATGAGGACGGTACTTTTAATATTACTCGGTGCTGTGAGTTTATTGAAAAAAATAAACCTAAGCTAATCGCTATTACTCATGCATCTAATGCGCTTGGGAATATTACTGATTTAAGCCCTTTAATTACATGTGCCAAAGCAATCGGGTCATTGGTTTTAATTGATGGAGCCCAAAGTGCTATGCATTTAAGACCAAATTTAAAAGCGCTTAATTGTGACTTTTATGTTTTCTCTGCTCACAAAATGTTAGGTCCAACAGGATTAGGCGGCTTGTATGGTCGTTATGAGCTTTTAAATAGCTTAACTCCCTATCAGACTGGTGGAGAGATGATTCAAACCGTTACAATGACACACAGCACTTATCGTGATGCCCCAGCTAAATTCGAATCTGGTACTCCAAATATAGCCGGCGTATTAGGCTTTGGTGCTGCACTTAATTATTTAACACAGTTAAATTACGATGAAATCATCAAGCATGAACAAAATATATTTAAATATGCAGCTGAAAAACTTAAAAAAATTGATGGAATAACAGTATATAGTGACTTAAATAACAACATCGGCACCCTATGTTTTAATTATAAAGATGAACATCCCTACGATTTGGCAACTTTGCTTGACGGTTACGGGGTGGCAATAAGAGCTGGTCATCATTGTACGCAGCCTTTAATGGCTCATTTAGGGTTAAATGGTACCCTTAGGGCTAGCTTTGCATTCTATAATAATTGTGATGATGTCGATAAATTCATCAATGCATTGCGTGAATGTATCGCGCTTTTAGACTAAATTTGGATAACTAATGACAAATACGTTTAACCAGGTAACTGATTCAATAAAAAATGCTTCTACATGGCAGCAAAAATATCGTGAAATAATGCTATTAGGTAAAACGTTACCCTTACTACCTGATGAATTAAAAATAGATGACGCTCTTGTGCCTGGGTGTGAAAGTAAAGTGTGGATGTTTGTGGAATTTGACTTAACTGAAAATGCGCTAGTCGTTATAGGTGATTCAGATACACGTATTGTAAAAGGTTTATTAGCGTTAATATTAGCCCTTTATAACGGTTTAACTCCTGAGCAAGTAATAAAAGTTGACGCTTATGAAGAATTTGAAAAGTTGGGGCTAATTAGCCACCTAAGCCCTTCTAGAGGGAATGGTGTAAAAGCCATAGTCGAAAAAATTAAAATCATGGCTCAACAAAAAACACTTTAATATAATCAATTAATAAAAAATCCACATCAATTCACTATTTTTTAGCACTAGCCCTAGAAAAATAGTGAATTAAAAAATAATTATTATTTAAGCTTGGTTATTTAAAGCTATACGTTGTTTTTTATCTAAATATTTACGCACTGCTTTAGCCGCTACAAAAAAACCAAAGCTACCAGTGATCATTGTTACCGATCCAAAGCCATTATTACAGTCCATGTTCATAGTACCGTCTGCACTTTGCTTGGCATGACACACACTGCCATCACTTCCTGGGTAAACCAGTTGCTCGGTTGAGTATACGCAATCGATGTTAAATTTACGCTTTGGGTTACTGCTAAAATTATATTGTTTACGAAGAATATAACGTACTTTAGCTAATAACGGGTCTTGAGTGGTTTTGGCTACATCTCCAAACGTTATTTGGCTAGGATCTGTTTGTCCGCCAGCACCGCCTGTTGTAATTATTGGTAGTTTGTTACGTTTACAGTGAGCAATTAATGCTGCTTTTTCTTTAACTGCATCAATACAATCTATTACATAATCAAAGCCTTGAATATGCTCTTGGATATTTTCAAGTGTAATAAAATCATCTATTACACTAATTTGGCAATCTGGATTTATAAGCTCACACCGTGCTTTCATTGCATCCACTTTCGCTTGACCAATAGTGCCAGTTAGCGCATGAATTTGCCTGTTTACGTTAGTGGCGCAAATATCATCCAAATCAATAAGTGTCATTTTGCCTACACCAGTACGGGCAAGTGCCTCAGCAGTCCAGCTTCCTACACCACCAATACCTACAACACAAAAATGTGCATTTTGAAGCCATTCAAACTGTTGATGACCATATAAACGTTTAATACCACCAAAACGTATATCTGTAACTTTTTCGCTCATTTACCAGTCCAGTTGCCATGGCGATAGCCATGCTTGAAAATCTTGATGTTTAATTAATGCCAAATATTCATCGCCGCTATCGGGCAATAAAGTAAATTGCAGTTGTTCACCCTGCCATAAAAAGCGCAATGCATATGCATGTAAATAGGTACGATTTGATGGCGTACCTGCATACATTGCATCACCTAAAATAGCTGAGCCAATACTTTTTAATGCCACTCTTAGTTGATGTGTTTTACC
The DNA here is from genome assembly GCF_015864385.1 of Pseudoalteromonas sp. SWXJZ94C. Lineage (NCBI taxonomy): Bacteria > Pseudomonadati > Pseudomonadota > Gammaproteobacteria > Alteromonadales > Pseudoalteromonadaceae > Pseudoalteromonas > Pseudoalteromonas sp. SWXJZ94C. Next base: position 60,458 of record NZ_JADYXF010000006.1, on the reverse strand, counting down.
AGAGTAAGGTTTTAAAATATAACCTCTAAATCCTGGTTTATAGCTCAAAGAGTAAAATCGAGTAATTGCAGGGTTAAGCTTAGTTGTTAGTAACTTAAATGAACCGCGACGAGATTTAGCCATATCGCCTTTTATCCAGCCTTGCTTTTTTTTCGGCTTTGCATCGCTAATCGCTAAATAAAATTTATTAATTGCATGCTCAGTAAAAAGCGTTGTAAAAGTAGCGGCTGCTACTTTATTTCGGGCTAAGATAATAAGACCAGATGTTACTTTATCTAGACGATGAACCGCATAAAGCTTTTGTGATAATTGCTGCTCAGCTAAAACAACAAAACCAGGACCATCTTCAGAATGAAAATTAAGACCTGCAGGCTTTTCTAAAATATAAAAATCATTATGCGTATAAACGATTTTTAAGTGCTTGGTTTGTGTATTAATCACTTATTTTTACTTTGAATATGCGCAATAACCTTTGCTAAATCTTCAAGTGTATCTACACCAGCATGCGGACTTATTTTTGCTTGCTCTATTTTAATACTATAACCATGATAAATTACCCGTAGTTGCTCTAATGACTCAAGTAACTCAAGTGGCGATACACTCAATTCAATATACTGTTTAATAAAGCCTGCCCTGTATGCATAAATACCTACATGACGTTGAAATGAAGCTAAATCAAGTTCACTGTTCTCATTCATCATTGCATTTCTATTGAAAGGAATACTAGCGCGTGAGAAGTAAAGTGCATTTTTATTTATATCACTAACAACTTTAACCGCGTTTGGATTAAAGACTTCATCTTGCTCTTCAATAGCAACACTTAAAGTTGCCATTGGAGCTGTTGAATCATTTAAAAGATTTGCAACTTGCGATACGTTTTCTGGCGCAAGCAATGGCTCATCACCCTGAACATTAACAACAATTGTACTGCTATCAAGATTTAATAAGTCAACAACTTCAGCCAAACGTTCAGTACCAGATTGATGATCATCACGTGTCATTAAAACATCATTCGTAAATAAGCTCACAGCATCAAAAACATTTTGATGATCAGTTGCAATAACAACTTTACTGGCTCCTGATAAACATGCTTTTTCATAAACGTGCTGAATCATCGGTTTACCACAAATATCAGCAAGTGGCTTACCTGGCAAACGAGTTGATGCAAAACGTGCAGGAATTATAACTACGAATTCCACTTTTCAACCTCTTCTAAGGATAGCTCGCGTGCTTCATTTTCAAGTAAGACAGGAATATCATCTTGTACAGGGTAGGCCAGTTTAGCAGCAGTGCTAATTAGCTCGTTATTTTCTTTATCAAAACGTAATTTACCCTTGCCTACTGGGCAAGCTATTATTTCGAGTAACTTTGTATCAAAGGCCATTTAGGATCCCTTTTTCTTTTAATAATGAATTTAATTTGTTAATTACAGCATCAGTAGGTTGAGCATCAACAGGTAAATAATACCAATTAGATTTTGCGAAACCTTTACATTTTACTGCATCTTTTTCAGTCATTAGCACATTATCATCACCAAATTGAATAAAGTCGTCTGCTGTATATGCATAATGATCTCTAAAATGATGAGTCGATAATAGCGTAATCCCTTGTGCTTCTAATGAGTTTTCAAAACGCTTAGGATTACCAATCGCACTTACAGAGTGAGCCCTAGTAATTGAATTTACTAATGGTAATGAATCACTCACGGCTTTTAATGGGCTTACTTGTAATGTGTAGTGGCTAGTGTTTTTTCCGCCATTTTCAATAATTAAATCAACACTTTTCAAGCGTTTTACGGTCTCACGTAGTGGTCCTGCAGGTATTAAAAACCCGTTACCAAATCGACGTTCACTATCAACAATACAACACTCAATACTACGTGCCATTTTATAATGCTGCATACCATCGTCTGAAATAATAACGTCTAGTTTGTATTCACGCTCTAACAATTCAATATTGTGTTGTCTATTTGGACCAACAGCAATTGGGCATTTTAAACGATGATATAAAAGAACAGGTTCATCTCCGGCTTCAATAGCATCAACTTGCTCTGTTACTAATAAAGGGTAATGGTTAGCTCGCCCCCCATAACCTCTACTAATAATACCGACTGATAAACCTTGCTGAGTTAAATATTTATAAAGCCATAGTACAAATGGCGTTTTCCCATTGCCACCAACACTAATGTTACCAACAACTATAATGGGGGTTTTACTTATAAATTGTTTTAGTATTCCAACGGCGTAAAAATATTTACGCAGTACAGATATAAGCCAAAATAAAGCTGATAAAGGCAAAAGTAGTAAAGTAATAATACTAAATGGCTTATACCAACTTTGCTCTATTCTACTCACGCCTGGTCGCCAAATTGCATTTTACATAAAGCAGAATAAGTACCTTCTTTTGCAAGTAGAGCATTATGGTCGCCACTCTCTATAACACGCCCGTTATCTATAACATAAATTCGGTCACTGTTTTCAATAGTAGATAAACGATGCGCTATAACAATTGACGTTTTATTTTTCATCAAAGTTTCAAGTGCTTGCTGGATAAGCTTTTCAGATTCTGTATCGAGTGCTGATGTTGCTTCATCTAAAATTAAAATGGGTGCATCTTTGAGTATTGCACGTGCAATAGCAATACGCTGGCGTTGTCCACCCGAAAGCATCACCCCATTTTCGCCTACCATGGTATTTAATTTATCAGGAAGGTCTTTAACAAACTCCCAAACATGGGCTTGCTTAGCAACTTGTTCTAGCTTTTGAGGGCTTACATCACCTTTTATACCGTAACAAATATTGTTAGCAATAGTATCGTTAAATAAAACAACTTGTTGAGAAACTAATGCAAACTGGCGGCGTAAATCAGCTAATTTATAATCGTGCAAAGCAATACCATCAAGTAAAATTTCACTCGGTAACTCTAAGTCATAGTAACGAGGTAATAAATTAGAAATTGTTGACTTACCAGAACCAGAGCGCCCCACTAATGCAATACTTTCACCTGCTTTTATCGAAAGTGATAAATCATTTAATACAGGTTCGTTTTTAGTTGGATATTTAAAGGTAACATTTTTTATTTCAATAATACCTTTAACTTTATCAACCGCGACTGTGCCGGTATCTTTTTCTACATTTTCATCCAGTATTAAAAATATGCTTTGAGATGCAGAAATGCCACGTTGCATATCGCTATTAACATTAGCAAGTTGTTTCAGTGGACGCAGCAACATCATCATCGATGATATCAAAACCACAAAATCACCAGAGCTTATCGTATCAATCATGGAAGGCATTGATACCACCCATAAAATAACCGCCATTGCACTTGCAGCGAGTATTTGAATAATAGACACACTTAGCGCTTTGGTTGCATCCATTTTAATGCGTTGCTGGCGGTTATGATTATTAATTTTAGAAAATTTACTTATTTCTTGGTCTTGCCCACCAAACCCATGAATAACTTTATGCCCGCTCAGCATTTGTTCTGAACTACGGGTAACTTGCCCCATAGCCGATTGAATGTTTTTTGATATATGGCGAAAACGTTTAGAAACGACGGCAACAATAATAGCCACTAATGGAATAATCACTAAAAATATCAGTGACAATTTCCAGCTGGTGTAAAACATAAGAGCAAGTAAAAAGACAACAAATGCCCCTTCTCGAACAACGATTAGCAACGCTTTAGTTATTGCCTGTTGAACCTGTTCTGTATCAAAGGTAATTTTAGAAATTAAATCGCCCGTTGAGTTTTTATCATGAAAAGAAACAGGTAAATGTAAAATGTGTTCGAATAATTCTTGACGAAGAGATCGTACAACTTGTGAGCCTACATAGCTTAAACAATATGACGACATAAAGTTAAAAATACCACGCCCTATTACCAAAGCAATAACCACAAATGGGGCATATTTTAATACATCAGCATTTCTCTGATTCAGCCCTTCATCTATAAATGGCTTCATTAACTGAATAAACAAAGCATCCATACCTGAATACCCTATCATTCCTATAATAGCGACGAAGGCGACAGACTTATACGCACCAACGTAAGAAACAAGTCGTTTATAAATTTGTGTAGTACTTTGATCCATAACACTCTCTTTATACAATTACAGTCTCTATTGTATCCTCAGGGGCGATAAAACAAAACGTCAATCTTTAATAAACCAATAACTTTCCTGTTGTCTTGCAGTTATCACGCTAATATCACTACTATAAAACTTAATACTAATTTGCCCCTGCTTACCTGTACTATATTGCTTGGCATTAATTTTATTATACCGTGCTACAACTTCGTCTTTAGGAAAACCCCACTGCCCTTGATAAGCACTTGAGTGAATAACTATTTTTGGATTCACCTTATCTATAAAAGCCTTACTCGAAGAAGTATCACTACCATGATGCGGACTAAGCATTACAGTGCTTTGAAGTAAATAACCACCTTTTAGTAGTTGCGCTTCTCGTTGTTTAGAAATGTCACCCGTTAATAAAACACTGTAATTTCCATCTGATATTCTAACTACACATGAGTCATCATTTTCATTACCAAATCCAGTCGTTTTATAACTTTCAACTATTAATCCATAAAAGTTAGCTGTGATTACTTTACACACGCTTTGTAAATTATCAGGGTGAAACTGTTTAAAACTCAGTGCAAAGCCAGCATCGATAAAATGATCAACCCCACCGGCATGATCATTGTCTTCATGGCTCAAAATTGAAGTAGAGACAATTAATTTATTTGCTTGAATGTAGGGCAACAAAATACTGCGAGTTCGGCTAAAACGGTTAAAGTAACTCGGTCCAAAATCATATACTAGAGCATTTTTATCTTTTTCGAGCAGTATCATTAAACCATGACCAACATCAAAAACATGCAACTGCCAGTGAGGTTTTTCTGTCAATAAATAATTTATTAATAAGGTGCTTAATGGAATAAATGCCAACCATCTGTAAGGTAATAAATAGAATATTAAGATGGTTATATACGAAAAAACAACAAGCGAGGAACTAATTTCATCTGCGCTTATCCAACTTAAATGATCTGGAATCATTACAAGTAATTTAAATAAATAATTAAGGCTGTTATCTAATATCCATATAAGAATACTCATATCCAACACACTACTTATTAGTGTAATTATAATTAGCATGGGCATGATAATAAAAGACAATAATGGAATAGCGATTAAATTCAACACTAAACCAGCTAAACTAACACCATTAAAAAAGTAGAGTGACAATGGCATTAACCCAATAAACAAAGCTATTTGAATCAAAACTAAAGCTATAATTTTGTTTAAAAATGACGTATTTAAAACAGGGATTTTATTTACGACTATAAAAATAATAGCGACAGCTAAAAATGAAAAATACAGTCCAGGGTTTAATACATTAAAGGGGTTTATGAGCAACACAATTACAAGCGCAAATAAAATGCTGCGCCATCGCAATGGCTGTTTAGCTAAAAAATATAGCAATAAATAACAGCCTAACATAATCAATGCCCGTGTGGCTGAAACTAAAAAATCACTTAAATAGACATAAATAAAAGCGGTTACAAAACCTACAAAACTATAAATAATAGATAAATTTTTTGTCTGATTTCCTACGTAATTGATCTTTTTAAATAAAAATCGCGTTGTTATATATCCAAAACCAAAAATAAGTCCTATGTGCAACCCCGATATAGCTAGTAAGTGACTTAAACCAAGAGATTGCATTAATTGCTTATTATCAAAACTCATCAGTGATTTATCACCAGTAAGTAACGCATAATAAAGCCATTGAAGCTGCGTGTTTTTATATGTTGTTTGAATGAATTTACGGTAACCAAACACACGGCTGTGTTCTTTTTTATAAGTGATAGCTAATTGCTTATTTAAAACCTTACCTTTAAAAAATATTTTTTGAGTAAACGCATACCGCTCATTATCAAAAACATTAAAATTTTTATTACTTCGAAAAGACTTTAAATGGATTGTTGCATCAAAAGTATCACCAACTGATAGTAGTTGTTCCGAATTCACACTCAACATTGCATTCGGTGCTCTAAAATACGAATAGCTTTTGTCATCCAATGTTAATATTTTGGCTTTTATATACTGAGGCCGCTTATCTGAAATAACATCTTCAACTATCAGTTTTGTTTGATATGTGTACTTTTCATTCGAAATTTGAGCGCCGAAATCATAAAAAAAATAAAAATGTAGTGCTATACAACAAATAGAGCAAATAAAGCCTAACAATACGTTTAAAAACGGCTTAAAATAAGCGCTCACAATAAGGATAGAAATTGTGAATACTGTAAATTCAAGGGTCTGATAATAAAATACGGTTGCAATACACCCAATTACAAACCCAAGACTTATCCACACTGATGTAAATGGTTGCTTTAAATGGCTAAAAAAACGATCCAAAGATTTTTACCTAACCCAAATAAAATTAGACATCATAAATCACTAAGAATTTTTGGACATCTTTTGCAGGACGCAAATCTTTGGCACTTAAACAGACGCTCTGCACGTGGCGCTTTTGCTGTTGGGTTATTCTTTGCTTTCATCCCTGTTCCTTTTCAAATGGTTTTAGCGGCCGCTTTTGCAATTGTATTTAGAGTTAACCTTCCTATATCTGTCGCGCTAGTTTGGCTTACTAACCCCTTAACTATGCCACCTATTTTTTACGGCTCGTATCTCGTTGGTACATTAATACTAAATCAACCTGAGCAGCACTTTGTTTTTGAAGCTAGTTGGTCTTGGTTTTTAGAAAGTATAGAGACTATTGGTCCAGCATTTTTACTAGGCTCACTAGTGTGTGCTTCTATTGCTTCAATCATCGGTTATTTTGGTATTGATATAATTTGGCGACGCTCTGTTATCAAAGCGTGGTCAACACGCACTAAGTAATTAGTTTAATGTTAATTACATTCTAATTACTATAGACGAAAAAAAACCCAACTTATTAAAGTTGGGTTTTTTTATATTTATTATTTAATAATTTAAAAACGAAATATACGTCTTAAACCAACCAGTGGTAATAAAAATAATGTATACCAAGGGAAGCTTGCAGAGCTACGCTCATTTTCTTCAAGCTCAGCAACAGAACAACTATCTACTTCACCATTAGCAATAGGGGTAAGTTTTACTGCAACAGCCACACTTTCAAATTCAGTATTGCCATTAACATCGGTAACAATACCACCTAGCGTATCTCGTTTTTCAACGGTTTTTGTAGCTACACCAAAAATTTCGTTATTTTCATTAATTACTTTAGCCTCAGCCATAGTATAAGCATAACTAGTTTCACCATCAGATTCAAAACATGGTAGTAAGTCATTTAAATTGGTGATTTTATCTTCACCAATCTTATAAATAAATGCTTCTTTACGACGAGTATTATCAGAAACACCTACTTCGCCTTCACCAACAATGTAACCTTGGTTATTTATATCGTTACCATAAGAACTTGAACTCGAGAAGTAGCCTGTAGGAAAGACTGTGCTGCCAGTATTAATGTCATGATAAAAGAACTGACTTCTTTGCGTGCCTTCAATAAATTTAACTGCATAACCTGCAATAACTTCATTATCATTTATAGCTAATGATTTACCAGATATCCAATCATCTTCTTGATCAATAAAATCAATTACATTTCCATCTTTAAAATACACTGGCATAGTTATGATAGTACTATCGTTATTGTAATAACGAGTGTGAGATGAGCCAACTACAGTGCCATTTTCATTTATAGCTAGTGCAGTACTCGTGTAAGCATCGTCCTCTGTTTCATCTTCATCAGGAGCAAAAGCTAAGCCTAGAATCTCGGTAGAGTTAATATTTAAAAACTCATCCAGTTCCCATTTAACAGCTCGTTTATTAAATACGCTTGCTGATGAATTTAATAAGTTAATACAAACAGAAGTCGGTTCATCTTCGTTATCACAATTATCGTCTATGTTTTCTAATCTATCTTCTGGTATATCTATAGATACATTGCCAACAACCGTATAACCACTATTCGTTTTAATAATATCGTTTGCGCGGCTTGTACCGCCATACTCATTAAACTCTGGTACTAAAGGTACTTGTAAGCCATCGGCACTAACAACCATTCCACGTTCAATAAATTCATGAGTAAACCATGTTTCGGCATCATCTTCATCATCAGGTGTAAACAGCACTTTATCATAAGGCGCGCTACCCCAACCTACAGAGACACCATCTTCACTTACCGCATTATAAAAATTAGTGTTTGAGCGGGTTAATCCATCATAATCAACTGAAGCAACATCAAATAATGGTTGCTCAACTACGCTATCATTGTTGTAGATTACACCCACTAATGAACTTAATTTTTGATACTCAAAGTTTGATGTGATTCCTAGAGTACTACTACCTAAAAAGCTAACCATAAAATCATGAGCATCTGGGTTATTATCAACCGCATTATTATTTTCTATATCATCTAAAGTGAAAGTAATTACTTTATCACTTAACTCAAAAGCATTTTCTTCACTTGAGTAAGCACTTTCGACAACATTTTCTGTAAAGTCTATGTAGCTAATGTCGATTGGCAGATTATACAAACCATTTGCTGCACCGATCATATGCCCGCTTTCACTTACATCAGTAACGTAAGAATGTTTAGCACCTTCAAGTGTACCTAATTCAGTTAATTGGTATGTTGCACTTATTGCTGATGTACTCAGTGTTGCTAAAATACTGGCAGCGAGTAATTTATATTTCATTTTAATCCTTACTACTGATTCTGTAATTCTTCAAGTTCTTCCCAGCGCTCAAGGGCAGCTTCAAGGTCAGACTCAAGTTGTGCTAAATGGTTCAATGCTTTAGTAGTTACATCACTTTCTTGTTTAAAAAAGTCTGAATCACTAACTACAGCTTGTTGAGCTTCAATATCAGCCTCAAGTTTTTCCATTTTATTTGGTAGTTGCTCTAATTCAAGCTTTAATTTGTAAGAAAGTTTATTTGCCTTAGCTGCAGGTTTAGCTACAGGAGCGACTACTTTTTCAACCTTTTTTACTGGTTGCTGTTGAGTTTTTTTTTCTTGTTCGGCTAAGTAGTTAACATAAGCTTCGTAATCGCTGTAACCACCAACAATATCAGTAACTTTACCATTACCTTCAAATGCCCAAACACTCGAACATGTATTATCAATAAATTCACGGTCATGGCTTACTATCAACACAGTACCTTGATATTGATTAATTATATCCTCTAATAACTCTAGTGTTTCAATGTCCAAATCATTCGTAGGCTCATCGAGAACAAGAATATTAGATGGTTTTAAAAACAATTTAGCTAATAGTAATCTGTTCTTTTCACCACCAGAGAGTGCTTTAACTGGAGTTCGAGCGCGGGCTGGCGGAAATAAGAAGTCTTGTAGGTAACCTAAAACATGACGCGAGCGCCCACCCATCATTACTTCTTGTTTGCCTTCAGCAACGTTATCTTGAACAGTGGCTTCTTCATCAAGTTTTTCACGATATTGGTCAAAGTAAGCAAACTCTAAATTAACACCCTGCTTAGTCTCACCGCTGTCTGGCACTAAATCGCCAAACATTAATTTTAATAATGTTGTTTTACCAATACCATTTGGACCGACTAAGCCAATTCTGTCGCCACGCATTACAAGTGTAGAAAAGTCATCTGCAATAACTTTGTCTTTAAATGCATGACAAAGATGCTTAGCTTCAAATACTAACTTACCAGAGCGGTCAGCCGTTTCAATATTGAAATCAGTTTTACCAACTTGGTCAACACGTTGTTTACGCTCCGTACGAAGCTGTTTTAACTCACGAACTCGACCTTCATTACGGGTTCTTCGTGCTTTAACGCCTTGGCGGATCCACGTTTCTTCTTCGGCTAAACGCTTATCGAACAATGCATTTTGGCTTTCTTCTACTTTTAAATCATGGGCTTTTTGCTCTAAGTACGTAGCGTAATCACCAGGGTACGAAATAAGCTTACCACGGTCTAAATCTAAAATACGCGTAGCAACAGCACGAATAAACGCACGGTCATGCGATATAAATACGATTCCGCCTTTGAACTCTTTTAAAAATTGCTCAAGCCACATTACGCTTGCCATGTCTAAATGGTTTGTTGGCTCATCAAGTAGTAATAAATCAGGTTCACTAACGAGTGCACGTGCAAGTGCCACTTTACGTAACCAACCACCTGAAAGAGATTCTAATTTAGCTTCTGGCGTTAGTTCTAATTGTGTCAAAACTAGTTGAATACGGCTATCAAAGCGCCAGCCGTCAACCGCTTCTAATTGGTTTGATAAACGCTCAAGTTTATTTAATAACTTATCGTTACACTCTGTTTGAAGCTCATTACTTACATGATGGAAATCAATCAATAAGTTAGCAATTTCAGGCATACCTTGCGCAACATAATCAAATACAGTGCCATTTGCACCTTTTGGTGGATCTTGTTCTAAACGAGAAACTCGGATCCCACCTAGCTGATTTATTTCACCATCATCTAATACAACTTCGCCATCAAGCACTTTTAATAGAGTTGACTTACCTGCACCATTTCGACCTACAACACACACTCGTTCGCCACTTTCAATCACTGCATCTGCTTTGTTAAGTAAAGCATGAGTACCAAAGGCAAGTTGTGCTTTTAAAATTCTAATTAAATCCATAGTTCTTATTTACTCTTATTCTGTTTGCGCTAAAAATTCACGCACAGTGTGTGAGGTAAAAGGCCAAAATAATAACTCGCCTTTTTCACTTTTTAATACGGGAATACTGATTTGATACTCAGCAATAAGCTGCTCATCAGTCATAATATCAATTGGTAATAGTGTATTACTATTACCAAGTAACGGCATAATGAGTTGCTCTGCTTGCTCGCATAAATGGCAACCATCTGTGTGGTATAAAATCCACTTAGCCATGAGTGATCAACCAGCTATTATGAATTTTTTTATTACGTTTAAAATCAGGTGATAACGTTTTATCTGAAATATTAACGGCTTTTAAACCTAAACCAATTAAGCCAACCTCATCCATTACAAAGCCACGTTTGTTATTAGAAAAAATTAAGGTACCTGATGGGCTTAAAATCTTTTTAACCCACGTTAATAATTTAATATGATCGCTTTGAACGTCAAATGCATCTTTCATTCGTTTTGAATTAGAGAACGTAGGTGGATCTAAAAATATTAAATCGTACTGTGACGTTGCGTGCTCTAACCATTTTAAACAATCTGCTTGCTCAAAGCGGTATCGCGTATTATTGATATTATTTAAATCGAAGTTGTCTTGACCCCATTTTAAATAAGTTTTTGATAAATCAACGGTAGTTATTGCTTTAGCACCACCTAACGCAGCATGTACAGAGGCTGTGCCAGTGTATGCAAACAGGTTCAAAAAGCGTTTATCTTTGGCGTTGTCTTGAATATAACGTCGCATTAAACGGTGATCTAAAAATAAACCGGTGTCTAAATAATCGAATAAGTTTACTTTAAACTTAGCACCAAACTCTTCAACAACCATAGTACGGTTTTGTTTAGCCATTGCGGTGTATTGATCTTCGCCTTTTTGCTTTTTACGCACTTTTACAGCTATATTTTCTGGCGCTATTTTAAGCTGCTGAGATGTTAAGCTAATTACATCTTGTAAGCGTTTTTCAGAGGTTTTTTCATCAATTTCTTTAGGTGCTGCATATTCAAAAATAACAGCTGAATCGCCATAAATATCAACAGCAACGTTGTACTCTGGAATATCGGCTTCATAAACACGATAAGCATTAATCTCATTTTGCTTAAGCCAGTTTTTTAAACCTTGCTTGTTCTTTTTTAAACGATTAGCAAACGACGTTGAGCCTTCAAAATTAAGGGCTTTTTTATCATCTGTAGTTAAGCTTACTTGCTTATCATCTAATTGATATAAGTTAAGTTCAACATCTAATGGACCATTTTTAAACTTATAACGCTTAAGACGAACCAGTTTTAAAAGCTTAAATAAGCTTTCATCCATACCTAATAACGCAAGCTTCCAATGATTGAAATGCTTTTTGAAGCCAACACCTAAATTACGGTGTAAATCAACGAGTTCAGCCATCGAACCAATACGCTCACCGTATGGTAAGTTAGAAATAACTACACCTGGTAGTTTAGCAACAGCGGTTAGCTTAGTTGCATCGCTTTGCTTAAACTTAATAACATCATCAAGCTCAGCGCGTTTGGCATTATCAATCGCTTTTCCTAACACTTGCGCGTCATAATCATGACCAATTAACCATAATTTAGGATCAGTTATATTGGCGAGTAGCTCTTCTTTTAATTCTTGAAACTTAACAGCTCTAAAGCTAGGCAAACGCTCAAAAGCAAACCCTTCACGAAATAGCCCAGGTGCTTCGTTTCGCGCCATACCTGCGGCTTCAATTAAAATAGTACCTGCACCACAACACGGATCAAATAACGGTTGTTTTACATTATCAAGCCAGCCACTTCGTTTAATTAATGCAGCAGCTAGATGCTCTTTAATAGGCGCTTTACCTTGACCTTGGCGGTAACCACGTTCAGATAAACGCGGACCAGAGTAATCAATATACATTGATACGCCATAACGATTTAAACGAGCGACAACTCGTACGTTAGCGTCTTGTTTATCAACATTTGGGCGCTGTTCAAATAAATCATTAAAATAATCAACAATTGCATCTTTTATAACAAGACCAGAGAACTGTGTATTTTTTAGTGAGTCGTTAGTACCATTGAAATCAACTGCGAATGTTTGCGTTGGTCCAAACCATTCTTGCCAAGGTTGCGAGCGGGCAAAGTTATACAGGCTACTTTTGTCATCTACGCCTTCTTTTTCTTCAATAAGCATAAGCACACGCGTAGCAAAACGACTTGATAAACAAACCTTTTGCGCCAGTAATGAGTCAGCCTCAAAACGAACTGAACCCACAGTTTGCTTAGACACAGTTGCGCCAAGTTCTGTTAGTTCATCAACCAATAAATTTTCGATTCCGATAGAAGTAAGTGCGATAAATTGCAAAGTAATAACCCTTAATAGCTAATTGCGCAGGATTATAACATAGGTTGGCATACAAACACGCCATAAACACACGCTTATAAGGTAAATTTGGTTAGGCGGTTTGGCTTTGATATTGCTGATTTAGGATAGGATGTACACGATTATTCAAAATACGAATAACTTCAAACTGTGCTAATGATAAATTTTCATCAAGTCTGAAACTTTCACTTAAATTTAAACAAATAGACGCATCAGGGCAATGCTCTACAATTAAAAAATCACCAGACTGTACTTTAGATGTTAATTTTATAACAGCTTCAACACTTGGTTCTGAGCCAGTATATTCTTTAAAAAACCAACTTTTGGCTAAAACCGGCTTTAAGTGGTACTTCACAGCTGTTGCATTTAGCGATATTTGGCATATTTGGGCTGAATTCCAAATTTCAAACCCTGCCAAGTAATTATATGCTTGTTCATAAAATGCAGCATCTTCAATACTAAAATAAGGATTTTTAAATACAGAATCAGTTAGTTGTCTTAATTTGTAAGGAGTACATAATTGCATATCATCATTTAAATCAAGCAATAAGCGATTAGTATTAGAGCAAGTAATCCATTGCCATTGCTTAGATGCTTGTAACATATACTCCTCCTTGCTTAGTTAAATAATTTTTATAATACAATAAGCTTAGAGTATAACTGCTTTTAACCATTAGATATATGTTTACTTAGAACATTTATCGAACGATCAAAAGCTTAGATAACTGATCCTTATAAGCCGTTCAGGATCGATTTGACTAATTGTGGACCTTTATATATGAACCCAGTATAAACTTGTACCAAATCAGCGCCTGCATCCATCTTTTCTTTTGCCGATGCAGCATCATCAATACCGCCAACACCAATAATAGGAAGCTTGCCTTGAGTTAAGCGTTTTAACTCACTTACTACTTCTGTAGAGCGCATTCTTACAGGGTGTCCAGATAAACCACCTGCTTCATCTGCATATTGCTGACCAATAACAGCACTACGTTCTAAGGTCGTATTTGTTGCAATTACACCATCAATATTATTATTCAATAATGATTCACTTACTTGCTCTATTTGAATTTGATCAAGATCTGGCGCTATTTTTACGAGCATTGGTACTTGTTTATTGTGTTTTGCAATTAAATCGAGCTGTTCATTTTTCAGGCTTTGCAGTAAATCATCAAGCGCTGCACCATACTGTAAATCACGCAGACCTGGCGTATTTGGCGAGGAGATATTTACTGTAATATAAGATGCGCGTTCAAACACTTTACGCATACAGTGAATGTAATCATCTTTGCCTTGTTCGTTAGGTGTGTCTTTATTTTTACCTATATTAATGCCTAACACACCTTTATATTTTGCGGCTTTCACATTAGAAACTAAATTATCAACACCTTTATTATTAAAGCCCATTCTATTAATAATCGCATTTGACTCTGGAAGTCTGAAAATACGCGGTTTGTCATTACCTACTTGAGGTCGTGGTGTTACGGTACCGACTTCAATAAAACCAAAACCCATTTGGCTAAATGCATCTATACATTCAGCATTTTTATCAAGCCCGGCGGCAAGCCCTACTGGGTTTTTAAATTCGAGACCTAAAAAATTTACAGGTCTGTCTGCAACACTTTGCGACCATGCTACGTTTAAAGGTGTATTTGCAAAACGACGAAGATTATTAAGAGCAAATTCATGTGCCCACTCCGCATCACGGGTGAACATAAAGCGGCGAGCTAAATCATAAAACATCAATATAATCCTCTAATAAAAAATAGACAAAAAAATACCTCAGACAAGGCCGAGGTATTATATAGCAATTTTAACGATTAACTTATTATTTACGATAGAAATAATAATACATACGTTAAATTATTTAACTGGGGTATCACAGTTATGACTTAACAACATAAGTTCACGTAATGCTACTGAGAACTTAGCAAAGTCATGGCTTTGTGATGTTTTGAACTCAGCCAACATTTGTTTCCAACGTTGTAATAGCAATTCTTGGCTATCCATCCATTGATCAATTTGGCTATCAACATCAGTATCATCACCTTCAAAGCTATTTAATACAACTTCAGCGAGTGTACGTTGTTGCCAATCTAACTCTTCACGATAAGAAGAACGAGCTAATGCTTGCCAATGATTTGCTACCGGCTGCTTAGTTATTTGCTCTAAGAACCAATGTAATCCCATTCTAGCGCCTAACTTAAAGTAAGTATTCGATACCATCGAAATACTTCGCGTTGAGCTATTTGCAACTTCAGCTAAATCCATTACTGAGAACAAGCTCGATAACGAAACAATACGCTTAGCAATATCTGCTGGCACACCACTTTCTACTAACTTATTGGCCTCAACTACAATACGATCATTTTCTTTTTCAATCATATATGTATTTAAGTTATCGCTTAAGTCTTTAAACGTTGGTGCAAAAAATTCAATTCCTTGCTCAATTGTTTGTGATTTATTGCGATGACGTAAAAACCAACGTGTAGCACGGCGAACTGTACGACGAAGCTGATAAAGCATTTCGGTTTGAACAGCTGCTGGTATTTTATTATCAAGTGCGCTGATAGATGACCATGTATCGCGCATTTCAAAAATTTCACTCGCAATAGAATAACACGTCGCAATTTCAGCTTCGTTAGCGCCTGTTTCTTCATGCATACGTACCATGAAATTTAAGCCCATATCGTTAACTATGCTATTCGCTAATTTAGTTGCGATAATTTCTTTACGAAGTGGATGATTATTCATCGCGTCATTAAACTTCTCACGTAGTGGACGTGGGAATGACTTAACTAATAACTGACGATAATAAGGATTTTCTGTAATTTCATCACTTACTAACGATTCTTTTAATACCATTTTAGCGTACGAAACAAGTACAGAAAGCTCTGGTCGAGTTAAATCTTTACCTGCTGCAGCACGCTCGGCTAACTCTTCATCACTTGGAATAAATTCAATTGCACGATTTAACTTGCCTTCTTTTTCAAGCGCATGAATAAAGCGTACTTTTTCTTTAAGAGTAGAAGTGCCTTTAGATTGTGTAATTGAAATAGTATGCGTTTGACGATAACAATCTTTTAATACTAACTCAGATACTTCATCCGTCATTGAGTAAAGCAGTTCATCACGTTGTTTACGTGTTAAGTCACCTTCAGCAACCAAGCCATTAAGTAAAATCTTAATGTTAACTTCGTTATCTGAACAGGCAACGCCACCCACATTATCAATAAAGTCAGTATTAACACGACCGCCTTTAGCAGCAAATTCAATACGACCAAGTTGAGTAGCACCTAAGTTACCGCCCTCACCTATAATTTTAGCACCTAAATCTTTACCATTTATGCGAAGCGCATCGTTTGCACGATCCCCTACATCTGCATCGGTTTCTTTAGAGTTTTTAATGTATGTTCCGATACCGCCATTCCACAGTAAATCGAAGTCCATCATTAGAGATGCTTTCATTAGTTCGCTTGGCGTCATGCTTGCTTTTTTAGTGCCAAGCATTTTTTTCATTTCAGGGCTTAATGTAATTGATTTAGCCGCACGAGAGAAAACACCACCACCTGCAGAAATAAGGTCTTTATTGTAATCTTCCCAAGATGAGCGTGGCATATTAAATAAACGCTCACGTTCTGGGTAAGACGTAGCTGCATCAGGGTTCGGGTCAACAAAAATGTGCATATGGTTAAATGCAACTTGTAAACGAATATGTTTAGATAACAACATACCATTACCAAATACATCGCCTGCCATATCGCCTATAGCTACCACTGTAAAGTCAGTCGTTTGACAATCTATGTCCATTTCACGGAAATGACGTTTTACAGACTCCCACGCACCTTTAGCTGTAATACCCATTTTTTTATGGTCATAACCAACTGAACCACCCGATGCAAAAGCATCACCTAGCCAGAAGTTATATTCATTTGCTATGCCATTGGCGATATCAGAGAAAGTAGCCGTGCCTTTATCCGCTGCTACTACTAGATATGCATCATCTTCATCATGACGAACAACATCTTTAGCTGGCACTACTTCGCCGCGTTCAATGTTATCTGTAATGTCTAATAAGCCACGAATAAATATTTTATAACATTCTTGACCTTCTTTGATAAACGCTTCGCGTTCACTTGGTAGTTGTTTACATACAAAACCACCTTTTGAGCCAACTGGTACAATTACTGTATTCTTAACTTGCTGTGCTTTAACTAAGCCAAGTACTTCTGTACGGAAATCTTCACGACGGTCAGACCAGCGTAAACCACCACGCGCCACTTTACCGTAACGCAAATGCACACCTTCTACACGAGGTGAATAAACAAAAATCTCAAATGCTGGTAGCGGTAATGGCACATCAGGAATTAAGCTTGGTTGAATTTTAAATGACACATAAGACTTAAACTGACCTTCTGCATCTTTTTGGTAGTAGTTAGTACGAAGTGTTGCAACAATCATATCTACGTATAAACGTATAATACGGTCATCATCAAGGTTAGCTACATTTTCAAGCTCTAAGTAAACCTGAGTAATAAGCTTTTCAAGTGTTTTTGCACTAGCAGGCGCTTTAATTGAGAACTTTTTAGCGAATAAGTTAACTATTTGCGCTGCAATATTTGGATAATTAGCGAATGTACTTTCAATATACATTTGTGAGAAAGTAACGCCAATTTGACGCATATATTTAGCGTAAGCACGTAAAATAGAGGCTTCACGACCCGTTAAGCCGCCCATAAGTACTAAACGGTTAAATCCGTCGTTTTCTAAGCGATTGCCCCAAACATTCGTAAGCGCTGAGCGAAAACGAGCTGAAACCTTATCAAAATCAGCCATCCCTTTGCTATCAATTAGCATTGAGAAATCCATAATCCAATTAATACGACCGTCACTTGTTTTAACTGAGTACGGTGTTTCACCCACTACGCGTAAGCCAAAGTTTTCAAGCATAGGCATAACATCAGATAAGTGAATTGGCTCATCTTTATGGAATAAACTTAAACGAACAATATTGCTATTTGCTTCTTCTTGCGGACGATAGAAAAGCATCTCTAGCTTGTTTTCATCGTTAAGCATTTCTAGTTTTTCAATATCTACTACAGCAGCACTTGGTAAAACCTCATCTTTGTATGAGCGTGCAAATGCGTTGCAGTATTTACGATTTAATTCGTTACCACGTGCTTCGCCTGCTGATTCTAGTAAGGCTGATTGTAATTTATCTTCCCAAGTACGGGCAGCTTCAATTAAATTATTCTCGATATCTTTCACGTTATATTCGATATTGTTGTCGGTCACACGAACGGTATAATGAGTACGCGCTAATGTTGACTCAGAAAAATAAGTAGTAAATTCGACTTTATCGTCAGAATTAAATGCGTCACCTAAAATGTCTTGTGTTTCACGACGAAGTGCCGTGTTGTATCGCTCACGCGGTACATAAACCATACAAGAGAAAAAGCGACCATACGCATCTTTACGTACAAATAAGCGGCACATATCGCGCTCTTGTACTTGTAAAACACCCGTTGCAACTTCAAGTAATTCGCTTTCGCGTGCTTGCACTAGCTCGTCACGTGGGTATGTTTCTAAAATATTAAGTACTGCTTTGTATGCATGTGTACCTTTAGCAAAATCACACATTTCCATAATGCGATTAATTTTACTTTTAAGTACAGGCACATCTGAAGCACTATTATTGTAAAAGTTAGATGAAAACAAACCAATAAAGCGGTCTTCTCCAATCACGTTTCCTTTATCATCAAAACGTTTAATGCCAACGTAATCAATATAAGCTGGGCGATGTACACGAGAGAGTGAGTTAGTCTTCGTTAAAATAACTAAATTACTACTGCGTGCCTCTTGACGTGCCACTTCTGGCAATTCAGATAATAATCGTGAGTGCTCTTCGGTAGAGTTTTTCATTAAACCAAGGCTAGTATCCATTTTGCCTTTTAATTCATAATCACCTTGTACAGGGCTTAACTCATATTCGCGATAACCCATTAGTGTAAAGTTATCTTTAACAAGCCAATTTAAAAACTCTGCGGCTTCAGATATTTCACCGGTGTTTTTATTATGATGGCGTTTTGGCAAATCTTTACTAACAGCGATTAGCTTTTTACGGATTGGTTGCCAATCTTCTACAGCAACAGATACATCAACAAGTACCGACTCTAATTCTTTTTTGAAAGACTCAATCACAGATAAGTCTGTTTGACGGTCAATTTCAATAAAAAAGACAGCTTTAGTAGATGTTGATTCTTGTTCTGCTTTTAAATTTGATAAACCCGAAATTTTAGCGTTTTTATCACGCTGTATTTTAAGTGGGCTATGAAGTAATAAGTGAGAGGCAATATTTTCGCGAGTCATGGCCATACGCACTGAATCAACTAAAAACGGCATGTCTTTAGCTATGATTTCTACAATTGTATGTGATGACTGCCAGCCATCCTTTGCCACTTCAGGATTGAAAACGCGTATAACAGCGCTGTCAGATGTGTTTTTTTCTAGTGCATTCCAAAGACTGAGTGCAGCACCATATAAGTCACTATCGTTGCGGTTTGCCAAATCCTCTTTAGACATATTGCTGTACAAGGCTTTGGCGAATTTTTCAACGAGCAAAACATTATCAGCGTGAACTTTTTTTTGGATCAGCTTGCAGACATTATCTAGGATAACCGAGGCTTGGCCTTCTTTACGTGTCATTGTATGTTCCTTAATCTATTGCTGCTCAGGAGCAGAAATTTGTACAGCCATTTATTAGCGTGGAGTCAGCTAAATTCTAACCCTTTTGCAGCTAATAAACAGCCTTTTCGATGAAAACATTTTAAGCATTTCAGCTATTTGGTCATCTATTCACAAAACATAGATATAAATGACCATTACTGGTCATTTAGGAGCAAGATTATTCACATTATTTTTTCTGGTCAGTCCAGAGTAAGCTACCAATTGCCGGTAATAACAACACTGCACCAAGCATATTTACTAAAAACATGAACGTTAATAGTATTCCCATATCAACTTGAAATTTCAAATCAGAGAAAATCCACGTGCTTACACCAATAGCTAATGTAATACCTGTAAATAATACCGCACTACCGCGTTCAACTAACGCATTTCGATACGCAACGGAAAGTGGCACATTTTGCTTAAGCTGACTCATCATTGATGACAGTATATAAATACCATAATCAACACCAATACCTACACCAAGTGCAATAACAGGCAAAGTAGAAACCGTTAGGCCTATTTCTAATTGCACCATAAGCGCTTGTGCCAACGTTGATACAACATAAAGTGGTAATACAACCGCAATTGTTGCTTTTACACTTCTAAAACTCATTAAGCATAAAATAATAACGGCGCCATAAACGTAAAGCATCATTGGTATTTGTGCATCAGAAACCGACTCGTTAGTAGCAGCCATTACACCAACCGGACCAGAAGCTAACTTAAAGGCAATTTTATCTGTCCCTTCTTCTAGGGCAAACTGCTTAACACTTTCAATAACACGGTCAATAGTTTGTGCTTTGTGGTCATCTAAAAAGATAATCACTGGCATTACAGAACAATCACCATTGAGTAAACCAGTACTGGTTTCTACTCGAGCAGTTGATTGTACTAAGCTGGCTGAATTACGCGGTAAACTTTGCCATTTAAGATTACCTTCGTTATAACCCGCATTTACCGACTGTGCTACAGAGCTTAAACTAACCGCCGATTGCACTCCCACTACATTTTCTACTTTGTATTGAAAACGGCTAATATGTTCCATTACATCGTGTTCAGTACACGCTGCAGGATAAGCCTCAACAATCACTTTTAAAATATCAGATGAAATAGTGTATTTGTCAGATATTAAAAAAGTATCTTGATTATAACGTGCATCTTGATGAAGCGAAGGCGCGCCTGCATGTAAATCACCAATACGCATTTTGTCTGCTTGCCAATAACCTAATGCAAATAATACTAAGGTAAAGCCTATAATCATTTTGGCAACTTTAGGATCGGTTGCCTTGACAAGTAAGTCTCTTATTTTATCCAGCATGTTTGGCTTTTCTGCATCACCAGACTGAATATGTACACTGTTTTCAAAGCGCATGTAAGATGCCCAAACAGGTAGCAATATTAAATTGGTGAAAATAATAACCGCCACACCTAAGCTTGCTGTTATGGCAAGTTCACGGATTATGCCAATATCAATAGTTAGTAATGTTAAAAAGCCGACCGTGTCTGAAAGCAGTGCAATACCGCCTGGTATTAATAAAGCTCTAAAGCTCGATTGACAACAAATACGCGTACTTTTCCCTTCCCCTACTTTTTTACCAATCGCATTGATCATCTGCACACCATGGCTTACACCAATAGCAAACACCAAAAACGGTACCAAAATAGACATAGGATCAAGACCAAAACCTAAGCTAGAAAGCAATCCTAATTGCCAAACAACGGCAATAATAGAACACGCTATAGGTAAAATAGTCAGTTTTAAACTACCGCAAAATAACCAAACCATAATAAAAGTAAAGGCAATAGCAATCGCAAAAAATACAATAACGCCTTTTGCTCCTTCTGCTATATCGCCAGCCATTTTTGCAAAACCAATAATATGAATACTTACTTTATCAGTACTTAAAGGCTCTCTTAATTCACTTTCTAGTTTTTGTGCAAAAGATAGCGTATCTAGTTTTTGTTGTGTTTGCGGATCAGTTTCTAAAAGCTGTGCTGTTACCATTGCACACGAATAGTCACTGGCAATCATTCGCCCTACTACTTTGGCTTTTTCTATGTTCTCTTTAACAACCCCTAAACCACGCGTATCTGCTTTAAAGTTTGCAGGGATAATAGGACCACCGGCAAAACCATCTTCAACAACTTCAACAAAACGGGCGCTTGGTGAAAATATCGAATTTACTAAAGGACGGTTAACCCCTGGAATAAAATAAAGCTGATCGTGAACGGCTTTTAACTGTGTAAAAAATTCAGGGTTAAATATATTACCACTGTCGTCGCACACCGAGATTAAAATGCTGTTTGCGCCACCAAATTGCTTTTCGTGCTTGGTGTATACTTTCATGTACTCGTGATTTAGTGGAATATTTTTATTGAACGAAGCATCAAGTTGAATTTGCGTCGCTTTAAATACCAGTAAACACGTTATAAGTGCAAAACTTATAAGCATAATTAAACGATGTCTAAAAATCGCTTTTTCTATTAAATCTAAAATTTTATGCATTAAGGGGTCAACTCCTTCACTTTAATGCCATCTTCTGTTGCCATGATTAATTTATTATCCATAATCACACCATCAAGAATCGCTTTACCATCAGCCAGTTGCTCGTGAGTAAGCAATCCGTCTTTTAAATGAAAAATAACACCACTGTTTGCCAGCATTAACCATTGTTCGTTATTATAATTAATGATGCTGTTAACGGTTGCTGTTTTAACATTTTCTAAATGCTGCCAATCTTGCTCATTGCGTTGCTTGGTAAACACATTGCCACGTAAGCCTGCAACAACCTCTTGTGTATCATCAGAATTAAAACCAAAAAATGAACCTGGGTATATTTCTTCAATTCTTTGCCAAGTAATACCATTGTCAGTACTTCGAGCCATTAAACCCATTTCGCCTACGAGTATAAGCCCATCATTTGTATTCTCTATGCGGTTAAAATGAGGCAAAATGGAGGCTGTTTCAGCTTCATATCCTTGTGGGTCATTCTCTTTTAAATCGTTCAAGTAGTCTTGGTCTTCACTAAAGAGTAAAGAGTCTAAAAAACGTTTTTGCCAATGCTTACCGCCATCAGAGGTTTGGTAAAACATCCCATAAGCACCTACCATGAAACCATTTAAGTCATCTTCAAAAAGAATATCTAGGCATGGTTTATCTAACTCTGGTAACGCTTGTTGTAATTGCCAATTAACACCACCATCAGTAGTGTTAATAATGGTTGCATCGTGCCCGCATGCCCAGCCATTATTTTCATTGCTAAAATCTACCGCAGTCAATAATACTTGTGTTGGTACCAATTGAGCTTGTTGCCAACTTGCACCATCACTGCTTTTAATTACTGTGCCATGCTTACCAACAGCAATAATGTTGCTACCCGCTTTTGTTATATCTGTTAATAGGGTTTTGTCTGCGTGGGTTACGTTAATTGCATTTTTAGGAGCATCTTGTGCAACACTCGCACCGCTTATAATCAGGCTGGCATATACCAAATACTTCATAAATTTTAATCGCCTTGAACTGAAGGATTGTTTGTCTTTATTACTCGGGAAGGTCCAGCGCGTGAAAAAGACAAACGCGATGAGAAAGGAGAAAGGCATCTAACATATTAGCTAGATGCCTACTTTATAACTATCTACCAGCGCGACGCAATGCGCTTGATGTAAACTCGTTATCGTTAAACGATTGTGAAAAATCGTACATTTTTTCTTGGTTATCTAAACCAATTGCTAAATAACGGCGAGAATTCAAATCATGATAAACTTCTAATGTGCTCCACTGGGTAGGCACTTCGTAATAGTTAAGACCATAAGCCATTGCTACGCGATAAAGTTGATCACGGTTATCATAAATATCTGTAACCTGAACTTGCCAGCTATCTTCATCGATGTAAAACACACGTTTTTTATAGATATGACGTGTATCATCTTTTAAGTTAGCTTCAACAACCCAAACACGGTGTTTTTCGTAACGTGTATGTTCTGGGTTTATATGCCCAGGCATTAAAATATCATCGTACTCTAGCTTATCACTATGAAGTTTATAGCTGTTGTAAGGTATATATAACTCTTGCTTACCCTTTAGTGTCCAGTTATAGCGATTAGGCGAGCCATTAAACATGTCAAAATCGTCAGTAGTACGTAAGCTATCTGCTGCGGTACCTGGTGCATCGTATGCAACATTAGGTGCACGTCGAACGCGGCGTTGTCCTGAGTTATAAGTCCATGCTTGGCGCGGCGTTAATATTTGATCCATTGTTTCATGAACTAATAATGCAGTACCCGCTAAACGAGCTGGCTCTGTAACGCTTTGTTTAAACTTAAACAAAATATTTGAATCTTGCAGCTCTGCTGGTGTTGCACTAGGGTCTGAATATTTAACCAGTAACTGCTCATCAAAACCTACATAGTTATAAGTACCTGATGCCGTTGGTGCTGCTTGACCACCAAAACGTTCAATAGACTGCCCGCGATAACGTAGCAAATGATTCCAAATAGCCTCTAGCCCTGTTTTAGGAATAGGAAATGGAATACCAATTGCTGTATTTTTAATTCCGTTTCCGCCTTCAACTAGTTCAGCTGTTGCTGCAAACTGTTTCGTAGCATCATAAACAAATTGAGGAAAAGAAGCAGAACGGCGAGTTTCGTATACTGGCATTTTAAATGTATCTGGATACGCTTCAAATAATGCAATTTGCCCTGGGCTTAAGTTTGCCTTGTACTTATCAATATTACTTTTATCAATAGTAAAAAGCACTTTATCGGCAGTAAATGGGTCTAGGTGGTGCATCCCAGGCTCATAGCCAGCAGGTGCAGTTGTAATACCATTATTCCAAGCAGGAATAGATCCATCTGCATTAGCTGCTTTTTCTGCGCCAAGTGGTGTTAAGTCTTTACCTAAGTGAGCAACTTCTTCAGCGCTCAATTTTGCTAAAGCTGCGCTGCTTGCAAACAAACTACAAAAAGCTGTAGCAATGAGGGTAGGTTTATTAATCATAGTAATGTTACCCCTAAATAGAATATTTTAGATTAAAAGAAACGTAGTCGCGGTCTGAGAAAGTATTTATATCACCGCCACCCCAAAACGAGTTGTAGCTCACATCAAGTGACCACGCATTTTGGTAATTAAAGTTCATGGTTGCGCCTAATGACTTACGGTCTTCAATAAATAAGAACATAGGATCTGGCGTATTACCATTTACGTCATGAGAAAAAACAAAACGTGGTGAAAAGTTAATGCCATTATAAAGATTAAAGTAATCACCTTTAGCAATTAGACGATAACCCCATGATGAAGCTGTCGCGAATGACTTCTCTTCTGCACCATTAGATAAACCAAGTTGTAATGTTGAGTAATCAGTAGTACCTGGACCGGTAATTGTTCCGCTTCTACCTGTACCCGATACATTTAAACGCATCTCATCATAAGTAGGCATACTGTGAATACGTACTCCACCTACTTCACCTACTACAGCCCAACTATCAGCTCCCAATGAAGGACCAAATAAATGAGTCGCAGTAAATTGTAACTGTGATGTGTTGCGTTCAATATAACCTTGTGCAATTTCACCCGGACCTACAGAGCTTATAGCATCGCCAAAACTCATCTGTGAAATACCAGCAAAATCAGGGCGAATACCAGCAACAGCTAACTGCTCAGGCATTGCTGTGTAAAGTAACTCAACGTCATCAATTTGCAGTGGTTCATCTTCGCGAAAAGTAAACTCACCTGCAAATGCAGTTTCGCCCAATGACGTATTAAAACTTAAACCATAAAGCTTAATATCTTCTGGGTATTCGTTGGTTGCTTTAGAAAAGGCTTGAAGCTCAGAAATATTATTGCTAGTAATTTCAGTACCACTTAGCAATATCGATAAATCTTGAGCAATTGCTTCTGAAGTAAAGTTAGATACACGACCAGAAATAAGTGGACGGCGACTATGATAATTCACATGATATAATGCAACCTCAGTGTCATTAAAATCAGGTAAAAACACACCTAGGCGTAAGCCGTATTGACCACCATCATCTGGTTCTGACTTACCATCATCGCCTTTACCTTTTAACGCAACCTTAGTTGGATGCGCAAGATACATTTGAGCTAGTAATGCACTGCCCTCTGCACTTGAAGGATCAATACCTTGAGCTGCAGCGGCTTGAGCAAAATCTGTGGTTAAGTTATTTAAGCTATTTGTTAAAAATGCTAAATCTATATCAGGATTAGAAGTAAAACCCAGTTGAACATTTTGTTGATAGCCATTTTCAGCAGCAAAATCATTAGTAGAAAAATAAGTGCCCGCAGCTGGCAAGCGAGTTTCTTGCCATTGGTACTGATAAAAACCCTCAAGGGTAATATTTTCAGTAATACCTAATGAAGCCCACAACATTCCAACCGGAATAAACGCTTCTTTAAGCTCAGCACCTGGTGCTTTTAAACGGTCTATATCAACTGGGTTTACGTTAATACCATGAGAGATAAGTGTACTTTCTCCCCAGTTAACTACTTGTTGACCAATTCGAACAGAAAGAGGGTTATTACCATCATTTAAATCGAAATCAGCCCATACAAACGCATCAAGTAAACGAATATCTGCACAGCTTTGCGCTTTTGTCGCTCTATCGTCACATGGGTCTACACCTTCACCAGACGTTGGGTTGGAATAGGCATGATAACCATCCATAAGTGCAAAGTCGTAAAAATACATAAAACGAGTAAACAGACCATAGTTATCTTTATTGATTGATAAGTCGTGCGTACCCTTTAATAATTTAGAAAATGAATCACCGCTATCAAAATTTAAATTACCTGCATCACCATTATTTGAGTATGAACCCGGTTGAGCCCATACATCTTGTGATGAATAAATTGTATTTGATGCAGGATGATAGCCTGTCCAATCAAAAGCAGGATTGTTACTTTTACCTATTAAGTTAAAGTCCCTGTCTTCTACTCGAGTACTCTGTCCATATGAAAAAGTTGAATCGAAGGTAATATCAAACCCTCCGGCCTCAAATGTTACAGCGTGTGTGTTGGCTGCAGATAGCCCTAAGCTAGCGGCTGCTAGACCTAAAACAATTTTATTTCGAACAAAAAGCGATCTTCTTATCATTGTGGTTCCCCCCTGTCGCGGGTCATTTTGTGTGATCAAGTTATTGTTTTTAGTGTAATCGTAACGATAGAAGCGAATTAGATAAATTACAAATTAGTCGCATCCAATCAGTTATAAATTTTTTAAATGGCTGACGTTTACGTATTGGTAAGACGTCGTACCAGATAATTTATACACGTTATTTAACAATAGGACAAATTGAAATTAACAAAAAGATAATATTTTTATAATTATATAACATAAAAATAAAGTGTTAAGCCACTCGTTCAATGCGAATAAATTTGTTTTCGGGGGTTAATAACATTCTAAAACGACCACGTATTCCCAGGCTAGAAATATAAGGTCTTAAATGATGGGCAGAAAAACGAATGGTTTTCCCGCCATCTTCAACTACTTGCAATGAGCTAAAACGACCATGGTAGTAATCCATGCAGTCGCTATAGCTCAGTTTTAAACTAAAATAATACTCAGTCATCTAGGCAAGCGCTTTCTCTACTTTTTCAAACAGATCATCGCTAAGACCATCTAAATTAGCCAAACGTAATAGTTGCTGTTTCATCGCTTGTGCACGCTCACCATCATAACGTTTCCACGACATAAACGGAGTAAGCATGCGAGATGCATTTTGTGGATTTATTGCATTAAGTTTTATTAATAAATCACCTAAAAGCGCATAGCCCTCACCATCAGCACGATGAAAGTGCTGTGTATTAAAATGGCTAAAACTACCCACTAGTGCGCGAACGCGGTTAGGATTTGAAAAATCAAAACATGGGTGCTCATATAACGCTTTTATATTTGCAATAGCATCATCTGCGGTTTGCATAGCTTGCAGAGCAAACCACTTATCCATAACCAATACATCATGACGCCACTGGCTATCAAAATGATTTAGTAACTCGTTACAAATTGGGTGCGATGCTTTAACTGCAGCGCTCAATGCACCTAATACATTGGTCATATTAGATGAACCAGCAGAATGCCTAATAAAGTCTGATGCATGAGGACTATCTGTTTGAGCCAGATAATGTAAACACAACTGCTTTAATGAACGAATAGCCACCGCACTTGCACTTACACTCCCATCATCTATTAGTGATTCAAAACATGTTATAAATTCAGCAGTTAGAGCTTCGGCAATTTGTTTTTCAAACGCATTAGTTACGGCAATAATGTCATCAACTGGAATTACGTCAAATTCAGCCGCTAATGTATCAAAACTTGGTAGTTTTAGTAGTTCTGCAATTAATGCTAAATCACCTTGTTTTGAGCTTACTAAGGCGCGTAGCGACTCAATAATCTCATCACTTAATAGGTTACTACTCGCTTTAATTACATTATCTTTAACTGCATTTATAAATAATTGTTGTTGAGCATCCCAGCGTGAAAAATCACTACGAGCAAAACGCATTATATGCAGTAAATCTTGCTCACTAGTTTGCTGAGTTAAAATACAAGGTGCCGAGAAACCTTCAAGCAATACAGCAACCGGTTGTTCTGTAATATTATCGAACTTAAATGTTTGCGTATCTTTAGTTACATCAAGTACATAGTCAACTTTTTCGCCTTTATATTGTAATTCAATGCTTTTACCATTCGAATCCAATAATTCAATAGCAAAAGGAATATGCAATGACTTATTATTTACCTGATTAGTAGGCGCAGTTTGCTCTATTGTTAAACTGTATGTATTTATATTTGCGTCATAATGTTGTATCGTATTTAAACGAGGTGTGCCCGATTGACTATACCAGCGTTTAAATTGCTCAAGGCTTACGCCCGATGCGTCACTCATTGCACTCACAAAGTCATCGCAAGTAACTGCTTGGCCATCGTGTCGCTCAAAATAAAGTGTCATACCTTTTTGAAAGTTAGTTTCACCTAGTAATGTATGCATCATGCGAATCACTTCAGCACCTTTGTCATACACGGTAACCGTATAAAAGTTATTCATTTCAATAACTTTTTCAGGGCGAATAGGATGCGACATAGGTCCTGCATCTTCACTAAACTGGTGAGTACGCATTACTTTTACTGCATCAATTCTGTTTAAAGCCCGTGAACCTAAGTCACTACTAAACTCCTGATCTCTAAATACCGTTAAACCTTCTTTTAGCGATAATTGAAACCAGTCTCTACAGGTAACTCGGTTGCCAGTCCAGTTGTGAAAATACTCATGCCCTACTATCGATTCAATCGTATGGTAGTCTTTATCCGTTGCAGTTTCTTGGTTTGCTAAAACACATTTACTATTAAAAATATTTAAACCTTTATTTTCCATTGCGCCCATATTGAAAAAATCAACGGCTACAATCATATATATATCAAGGTCATACTCTAAATTAAAGCGTTCTTCATCCCACTGCATTGCTTTTTTTAGCGATGCGATTGCGTGAGGAGTTTTCGACAAATTTCCTTTATCAACAAACAGCGCTAATTCAATATCTCTACCACTTTTAGTAATGTAATTATCTTTTAAAACATCAAAATCGCCAGCAACCAATGCAAATAAATAACTTGGCTTTTTAAACGGGTCTTGCCATTTTGCAAAATGACGACCATCTTTTGTTTCACCACTATCGACTTTATTACCATTTGAAAGTAAATGTGGGTATTTAGTATCGGCAATAATAGTTACGTCAAATGTAGATAAAACATCAGGACGATCCATGTAATACGTAATTTTTCTAAAACCCTGCGCTTCACATTGCGTGCTATAAGCACCACCCGATAAATAAAGCCCTTCTAGTGATGTATTCGTTTCTGGTGATATCTCTGTCACTATATTGAGTTGGCAGCTATCTGGCAGGTTATTTATAATAAGTTGCTCGCCCACTATTTCATAATCAGTAACATCAACTGTATCAATCGATAAAGAAATTAGGCGTAAATTAATACCATCTAGCACTAATGGTGCATTTTTAACACCACTACGATTTAGCGTTAACAACGCACTTACTTTAGTCGTTAAAGGCTGTAAATCAAAAGTAAGTTCTGTGTGGTCAATTAAAAAATCCGGAGCTTTGTAGTCTTTTAAATATTGCGTTTGAGGTTTGCTTGATTCAGTCATATATACTCCAAAAAAAGCTCCTTTGAACAAAGGAGCTAATTAAATTAGGCAGATTGTTTTGGCTTAATACGTAAAATTTTAATACCTAAGTAGGCATAAATAACCGCTAAAACAGGGTTGATTAAGTTAAAGAAAGCGTAAAGTGCATAATCAAAAGGGTTTATTAATAGAACGCTTTGCATGTAAGCACCACAAGTGTTCCACGGAATCAGTGGGCTTGTAATAGTGCCACCATCTTCTAATGTACGAGATAAATTTACAGGCTTTAACCCCCGTTTTTCGTATTCATCTTTAAACATACGCCCAGGTACTACAATTGCAATGTACTGATCTGCTGCTATAACGTTAGTACCAATACAAGTCGCAATCGTTGCTGCTATTAGTGAACCCGTACTTTTAGCTATTTTAAGAATACTTTTAACAAAAATATCTAAAAGACCCGTTTTTTCCATAATGGCACCAAACATAAGTGCGGTCATTATCAACCATGTTGTTGTTAACATACCTGACATACCACCGCCACTGAGTAATGAATCCATTTTAGCATCACCGGTACTTATGCTAAAACCATCAAAAAAGGTAGTCCAAACCAACTTAAAATAACCGACTAATTGACCTTTAGATACATCAATTTGGCTGCTAATTAAATCTGATTGAAATAACATAGCCCAAATAGCACCAACTACAGCGCCAATAGAAATAGCTGGGAAAGCAGGCATTTTTCTAATCGCTAAAACTAAAAGTACAATTAACGGTATTAACATTTCAAAACCAATATTAAAGTTTTGTTGTAAAATAGCTGTAATTTCATCAATGCGCCCTGCCTCGCTTGACGCTGTGGCATTAAAACCCATAAATATAAATATAATAAGCGCTATTACAAAGCTGGGAACTGTTGTCCATAGCATATGTTGAATATGCTCAAATAAATCAGCACCAACAACAGCAGGTGCTAGATTAGTTGTTTCCGATAGCGGACTTAGCTTATCACCAAAATAGGCGCCCGAAATTACAGCGCCTGCTGTAACTGTTTGCTCAAGCCCAAGACCAGTAGCAACACCAAGTAACGCAACACCAATAGTTGCTGCGGTTGTCCAAGAACTTCCAATACTCATTGCTACAATGCCACAAATTAAGCAACTTGCTGCATAAAACCAACTTGGGTTTATAACCTGTAAGCCATAGTATATTAAGGTAGGAACAGTCCCTGATAGCAACCAAGTGCCTATCAAAGCACCTACCATTAATAAAATTAAAATAGCACCAAGCGATAAGGTAATACCTTCAATCATAGCTTGTTCTAGTTTTTTCCACGTATAGCCATTTTTAAGACCAATTAATGCGGCTGCAAAAGTAGCAAATAAAAGTGCAATTTGATTCGGACCTGATGATGAACTATCACCAAATAAATATACGGCTGCACCTAACAAGCATATTAAAACAGAGATAGGAATGAGTGCGTCAAAAAACGAGGCGGGCTTGATTGGTTTATCTTCCAATGGCTTCAAAGTAGAGACTCCTACACACACTTAATGTGTGTTTAATTATTATTTTTAGCACATTTAGCGCATGAATTGGGTAATGCAATATCAACCCAACTTTATGTAATCGGTAATTATAGCAATTTAGTAAATTATAGGTAGTAAAAAAGGCGCTAAAGCGCCTTTTTTATAGAGGTAAAACCAATAGTTATTTTTTAGCTATACGACCATATTTAATGTAATCCTGAGTAATTAATGCCGCTTCTTCTAAAAACGGGTCAAGCTCTTCAATTACTTCTGGTAGGTCATCTAGGTTTTCAACCGGATCTTTACCTAAACGCTTAAGACGTTCGTTTGTACGTACAAGTGCACGTGCTTCACCTTCATCTTTTTCTTTAATACGTTTTGCTTCAACTAAAGATATTGTTTTACGATCTTTCTCTTCATTGTACAAAGCAATGTCGTCAAATACATAACCAAACTCTGGTTCCGATTTAATACGCTCTTCATGATATTTTTCAAGATACGTAATAACTGGCGTTAAGTTATGCAATTTATTGTACTTAGCTTTAACAATACTATCCCATGGCAAAGCATTATCTTGTTTGCTTTCGCCCCACTCAGCAGGATCAATTGCTGATGGAAATGAAATATCTGGAATAACGCCTTTGTGCTGTGTACTACCACCATTTATGCGGTAAAACTTAGCAATAGTATATTGCACACTACCAAGCTCGTTGTCGTATAAATCGTATGGGCGACCTAACCCTTTATGCTGTTGTACAGTACCTTTACCAAACGTTTGCTCGCCAATAATAACAGCACGACCGTAGTCTTGCATTGCAGCAGCAAATATTTCAGATGCCGAGGCGCTGTATCTGTCTACTAGTACAGTAAGCGGACCATCGTAATAAGTAATACCATCACGGTCTCTCTGCTCTTCAATTCGGTTATTTAAAGTATGAATCTGAACAACAGGACCTTGATCAAAAAACAATCCCGAGAGCTGTGTTGCTTCATATAAAGAACCACCGCCATTTTGACGCAGATCAATAATAATCCCATCAACTTTCTGTTCTTTAAGCTTCGCAAGTTCTACTTTTACATCTTTTGAAAGATTATTGTAAAAACCAGGAATTTCGATTACTCCAACTTTGCTTGTTAAATCAGAATATTTAGCTTCAAATACTTCTGACTTAGCTGCTCTGTCTTCTAAGCGAATTTTATCACGCGTGATTTCAACAACTTTAGGCGTGCCATGTGCATCAGCGCCTTTTAAATACTGTAAACGTACTTTGGTCCCTTTAGGACCTTTTATTAAGTCGACTACATCATCTAAACGCCAGCCAATAACATCAACGAATTCTTCGTCATCTTGAGCAACACCAATAATGCGATCGTCAGCTTTTATCTGATCAGTCTTATCTGCTGGGCCACCCGGTACTAAACTGCGGATAACCGTATAATCTTCATCTGGACTTAATACAGCACCTATACCTTCAAGTTCTAGGTCCATGTCCATTTTAAACTGTTCAGCACGACGTGGTGATAAGTAAGACGTATGTGCCTCAATACTACGTGCCAAAGAATTCAATACTAATTGAAATGCATCTTCAGGGTTTGATTGTACTAAACGCTTTTCTGCATTTTTGTAACGTTTGGTCAGCACTTCTTTAATGCCTTCCCAATCTTTACCGGTCATTTTTAAACGTAAAGCATCGTACTTAACACGTTCTCGCCAAATTTCGTCAAGTTCAGTTTGCGATGTTGGCCATGCTGCATCTTCGCGGTCAAAAAAGTATTCATCTTCTTTATCAAACGTCATTTCTTTTTCAAGCAAAGTAAGTGAATACTCGTAACGTTCAAAGCGGCGTTTAAGGCTTAGATTAAAAATATCAAACGTAAAGCCTAATTTACCGGTAGTTAAAGCGTTATCAAAGTCATCACGATACTGTTCAAAAGAAGCTATATCACTTGCTAAAAAAACGCTTTTATTAAAATCAAGGGATTCGATATAACGATCGTAAACTTTACTAGAAAGCTCATCGTTAAATCGAACCGGTATATAGTGTGAACGAGCAAATAAGCTAGCCACTCGCTTGCTGGCAGTACCATGTTGACTTTCTTGCTTAAGTAAAGGCAAATCATCTATCGTAACGGCTTCTACAGCAGCAAATAATGAACCTGAAAACAGGGCAGCAACTAACGGAATGAGCGTAAACTTTTTACTCATACACAACTCCTTAATTTATTTACAACTTAAATGATGTATAAGCTGTCAGCTTTGGTTTTAACTTGCATACCTGTCACTAATTCAACATGAACGTCGTCTTTGTTTACTTCAGTGATTACTGCATTTACAAGTGCTTGGCCAAGTTTAACCTTAACCTTGTTATTAACCTTGACCTCAGTTGCTGGTAAAGGTTCAATTTTTCCTGAACGCTTAACCGGTGCTGCTTTAGCAGATTTATTAGCAGGTGAAGCATTTTTGTCACCTGTTTTGCTAGCATGAGCTGGTTTTTTCTTGAAAGATTTTGAATCAGAATCTTGGCGAGGACGCTGTTGTTTTTTGCGTTTTGCCATTTTAGCGCGGCTTTCTTCCAATGCTTTTTGTGCATGGTCGATATGCTCTTGCTCAACTTTTTCAGCTTGATTACCATCAAGATCAATACGAAACTCTGACTTAGTCACAGCTTCTAAATAACGCCAATTAGACGTGTATTTTCTAAGCGCTTGACGTACTTGAGTCTTACTTACTTTTTCAGACCCTTCAATACGCTCAGCAATATCTTTAAAAATACCGACTTTAAGCGGTTTGATACCGTCTTTTTGTTTAAAACATTGAGGGAATTCTTGATATAAAAATTCCAACACTTCATTAATATCTTTTAGCTTGTTTGTGGTTTCCATTTTAGAACCTATTTTTCACATCTTTCATCAAGGGACGAATCGACGTAGTGTATTACCCAGTCGACCAGCTCTTCAAAGTCAGCTTCAATTACAGCCATATCACCTCGAAGGTGTTCCCAAATACCATTAATTGTTTCATCAATAAACTCACACTCTGCATCATCTGGAAGACGATCCCAAGCTATGTGAATCAAATCATTGAGCGTTTCCGCTACATGTTCTTCTTCGCCTTCCCAGTCGCCAACATCTTGTACAGCAAATAGGTAGTCTTGAACATTTAGCAAATCTTTCATTACAGGCTCGCCTCTAAGCATTTTACTAATGCTTCAAGACCGGCTTTGTCATCAGTATCAAATCGGCCAATACTTGGACTATCGATATCGAGTACGGCAAATACTTTACCATGTTTCATGATAGGTACAACTAATTCAGAGTTAGACGCTGCATCACAGGCTATATGCCCATCAAAAGCGTGAACATCTTCAATTAATTGTGTTTCTGCGGTTGCTGCTGCAGTTCCACATACCCCTTTCCCTACTGGGATACGAATACATGCAGGGTTACCTTGAAACGGGCCAAGTACTAATTCAGTAGGAGAATCCATAAAGTAAAAACCCGCCCAATTTACATCTTCTAAAGAGGTAAATAACAGCGCGCTTATATTTGCCAAATTGGCAATTACATTAGATTCACCAGCTATCAGCGATTCAGTTTGCTTAACTAATGACTGGTAAAAATCGTGCTTTTGCATACCAAACTACTTCTTATTAAACAGACAGTAGCTAAAGGTACTCTTTGTCGTGAAAAATTGGAACCTTTTGAAGGTAAAAAAAAGGAAATCGCACCGTTTATCAGCGTGCTTGGTTAATAATGCTGCGATTATTTTTTACCGATTTGCGAAGACCAAATAAAAACAGTCCGGCCGCAAATGCTGACATAACACTATTAATCAAAAATATCTCGCCAGTAGAGGCACTTAATAAGTAACTAAATATAGCGCCACCTAACAAACCAAGCGTTAATACACCTGAATAATTAACTTTAGAATACTTAAACATTAGTAAGTACCCTGGCACAACAAAGGCCGCCATCGTTAAGCCTACAATATGTGCATTTGAGATAGCAGTCATCAACAGTTGAAAAAATACGGATAAGAAATCACCCTGTAGCGTTAGTGCATAATACAATCCTAACAAGCTGCCAATAATTACCGGGGACAATAATGAAAGCGCGACGCTTTTTGCGAGTTGATGTTTCATCTAATAATCCTTAATACAGAGTATAAATTTTAATGTATTAAGCATGCACCAAGATCTAAAGCTTAGAAATAGAGACTATGGTCGTAATTTATGATTAAAAATAAACCTTATTGCAGTATGAGCCTATTAATAAATTAATAGACTCATACGTTTGGGTTATACTTATCAAAGTGCTTATAACTGAGCTATTTTATTTGATAACTCAAAGTGGCGAGATGTTACTATTTCCTCTAGCACTGCCAATCTTTTGTTCAACATCGCTGTTTGTTCCTCTAATTTTGTTATCTTATTATTATTCAGTCCTTTAAATTTTACTTGCGCTGCCATTATTGTAGTTTTATAGGTGAAATAACGTTTAGTAATAGTAAGAATCAAAAAGGGTGAGCTAAATATAATTATTACAATAAATAGTTCTAGCATGGTCGTTTCCCAATCAATTTAAGTAAGCTTGTTGCGTATAAAGGCCACTTTTAGTGCATTGAAATAATTTTGATAATGTAACTTCGCGCTGCTTTCCTCGTCGAATTAGCATCTCAACATACACAATACTTAACACAATGGCTGTTGCTTTAAATAAGTTACCTTGTAGATCACCTGCTGCGCCGCCCGACATACCAAATATTCCGTAAGCTGCATTCATAAAAATATGCATCCACATAGGAAACCAAATACGATAACCACATTCACAATATAGCCACGCAAACCATGTACCTGCTACAGTAGTGATCGCAACCGCCATTAATGCAGAAATCGCATCATTACTTTGATAAATATGACCCAGGCCAAATATTACTGAACTAATTAATGCCGCAGGCACAAAGCCCCATCTACAATATTTAAATAAAACACCAAACAATGCAGCCCTAAAAATTAGCTCTTCAAAAAAACCCGCATAAACTGAGCCGGTGATTATTGCTGGTATTGATAGGTTAAGTTCATCACTCAAAAATCCATAACCTATTGCCATAGGAGCACAACAAATAATTGCTGCGAGTGCATAGTTAATAAAACCAGAAGAATTAAGCCCTATAGATTCAAAAGGCTCACTTTGTTTAAACAAAATAATAGCCGCAATAACTAACGGTCCATATAAAAAAGTATATTTAGCGGGGGTAAATAAAATGCCAGTTAGATTATCAAGTTCAGACAACCAGCTAGACCAACCTTCTCCCCAAAGCTGCCTCATTACATAGTGGCAAAACACAAATATAGAAATTATTACAAGTGCCTTGATAGCGTATTTCATATCTACTTTCCTCGTTAAGTTGTTAATTTCAACTTAATCTTGGCTATAGTAAAAATACAAAGCGACATATTAGGTCTCAATTACAAGACGAGGTATAAAGCCCATGTTTTAGGGGGGATTAACATGTTTTTGGGATTAATGACAAAGCATCCTTTATTACTTTTACATAAGAACGAGACACCGGTATTTTAATATCAATTGTATGCAGCGATAATTGCAACCCTCCAGCATTACCACTGTAGTGCTGAATGTTTTGCAGGTTAACCGCATAAGAACGGTGGCATCGTAATATAATTGTATTTTCTGGAAGCTGCTTTAATAAACCGCTAAGAGATACACGTAATAGTTTACGTGAAGTTGAAGCTCCTTCCATTATTGTTATTTCACAATAGTTGTCTGAAGATTTAATAAATAAAATATGGTGATGAGCCGTGTTAATTTCGTCGTTTTTATTATCGCCTTTAAGAGTAATTGTCTTTAATTCAACTTCTCTCAACTGCTCTTGATCGACGCTAACTGTACTTGGCTTAGTTAAATCTATTACATGCTTATTTACCACAAGTAAAAAAATAAGAGGAAATACACCAATACAAAAAATATACCCTACAAAAAGTAATTGATTCTGCCAATGCCAAGACCCAAGTACAGCAACCACAAAATACCCATGATTGAATAACGCAGTAATTAAAATATATGTGATAGGAATAATAATTAAACGGCTTAATTTACTTAGCTTAAACTTAAGTAACACTATTTCTATAAAACCTGACAATAGCAAAGCACAAAAGGTTACTAACCCATAGCCAAAAAGCCGCAGAAACTTGTAAGACTCGGTATCGCTTGAAGTGCCAAAAGGTTGAAATACAAAAAGTACAAAAAGCGCTATAAACGAAAACATGACGGCACGATATACAACTAACTTTCTCGAATCTAGATCATCTTTGAGCCACAACATCCTATTTTGCATACCTTTAATCCACCAATATTTAAAAATAGCACACATTAATATGTGCATTCCAACTCATTTAAAAATTTTTGTGATGGTAGTTTTATTAAAAACAAAAAAAGGAAGAGAACATCAACGTTATTTAACAGCAGAAGGTGTTGTGTGAGCAATTCTATCTGCTTTTAAGATTTTACTAATGAGAGATAAAACATGTAATACCAATTCGCTTAATTAAGTGGTCTATTTTGAGGGCGGAAAAACGTGTTGATAGCTAGGCAAAAAATTCGCTATTTAGTTGTTCTAAATGAGAGTTTTTTAACGCAGGGAGCGACACGTTTAGCCCCGCAAAATGATTAAGTATTATTGCGGATTGGTATAAGTGCACTGATTTTGTTCCAAACACAAAAAAGCCCGCTAAATTAGCGGGCTATTTTGTTATATGGTGGAGAGATAGGGATTTGAACCCTAGATGGGCTATAAACCCATGCCGGTTTTCAAGACCGGTGCATTCGACCACTCTGCCATCTCTCCGATACTGCTCTAAGTTAAAAGTAAGAGTGTACTAATAACTATTTAAATGAATGATACTTTAATTACCACACACCTATTAAATAAGTGGTGGAGAGATAGGGATTTGAACCCTAGATGGGCTATAAACCCATGCCGGTTTTCAAGACCGGTGCATTCGACCACTCTGCCATCTCTCCGCACGACCTGCATATTAGGGAAACCTATCCCTTTTGTGAAGCTTTTTTTTAAATTAATTTTTCAAGTGCTTAAAAAACAACTAAATTGTTCAAACTTAAAGCTAAATATATAAAATATCATCGCAAATGAACTTTTATTTAAATATTTGACTCTATTGATCTACAAAGGTTTGCCCAAACATATAAGAGTTGGTAATCTAATTTTAGTTAAATTATCGAAACACACGTTTCACTTAAGGAGCTCTACAATGGCGTTCAATCAATCGTACAATACCTCTAAACCGGTAATGTCTACCATTGAAACAAACAAGGTACTTAAAAACACCTACTTTTTACTTGCTATGACACTTGCATTTAGTGCTGTTACAGCCGGTATTTCAATGGCACTACAATTACCTTACTTCATGGGTATAGTGTTTACACTTGCTTCATTTGGCTTATTATTTGTTGTAAATAAAAAGGCAGAAACTGCATCAGGCGTATTTTGGGTATTCGCCTTCACTGGTTTAATGGGTGCAGGCTTAGGTCCTTTGCTTAACCACTATGCTGCAATGCCAAATGGTCCTATGCTTATTATGCAAGCATTAGGTTCTACCGCGCTTATCTTTTTTGGTTTATCTGCTTATGCACTAAACACTAAAAAAGACTTCTCATTTATGGGTGGCTTTTTAACTGTTGGTTTAATCGTTGTGATTGTAGCAAGCATTGTTAATATTTTTGTTGGCAGTTCACTTATGTTTATGGTGCTTAATGCTGCAGTTGTATTGATTATGTCTGGCTTGATATTATTTGATACGAGCCGAATCATTAACGGCGGCGAAACTAACTACATTCGCGCAACAGTATCTTTATACCTAAGCGTATATAACTTATTTACTTCTTTACTTGCTCTACTTGGCGTAAGTAATGACTAATTAAATAGTTCTGTTAAAATAGCCCCTTAATTGGGGCTTTTTTTATTGGAATTGTTTTGTCGCGTTTTGTTCTTTCATTACATACACCACCATCCGATCACGATACCACGCAACGTATAGTTAAGTTTGCAAATGCATGTTTAGCCCAAGGGCACACTATTGATGCTATTTTTTTATACCAGCAAGGTATTTATCATGCATCTACTCACTTTGATTTATCTTCAGATGAACTTCAAATTTCAGCACATTGGCAGCAACTCGCCGATAAAAAACTAAATTTAATGCTATGTGTTACCGCAGCGCAAAAGCGCGGATTGGATATTAACAACACAGGTGTATTTACTGTCGCAGGGTTGGCTGAATTTGCAATGCTTACTTGTGATGCAGACAAATGGGTGCAATTTAAATGATCAATGTATTAGTAATGAGTCAGTCCAGCCCATTTGACGATTTAAATATTCGTGATGCACTTGATATGACATTAATATTTGCAGCCGTTGATCAAAATGTAAGTTGGCTATTTAGCGGTCCTGCTGTTTTGGCTTTAAAAAAGCATCAACAACCAAATAATATTGGCTTAAAAGATTTTTTTAAAAACATTAAAACACTCGAAATCTATGATGTTGAAAATATTTACGTGTGTGAAAAATCATTGCTTGATTATGGTTTAAATAAGCATGATTTACTCATAGAGGCAAAGGCACTGAACTTTAGTCAACAACAAACATTAATTAAAGCGCAGCAACATGTGGTGACCCTATGAGTACGTTACATATTTTTTCTAAGCCGCTTAATTATTACTCGGCAAACCAGCTAGAAAATTTAATTTTATCAACCGATAACGTATTACTTGTTGGTGATGCCTGCTTTGCAAAAAAACAATTTAGACAATTTGCAGATACACTGTTAATACTTGAACAAGACGCGCAAGTACGCGCAATAAAATTAACAGATAACGATAAAGCCATTAGCTATGAAGACTTTGTAGCACTGACTTTATCAACTAATCAATCTATTACCTGGTAACTCATGCTTGAATTTAACAACCAACAAATTGAGACAGACAAACAAGGCTATTTGCTTGACCATACTTTATGGTCAAAAGAGCTAGCACCTGTTATCGCTACCCAAGAAAACATTACGCTTAGCGTTCAACATTGGGAAGTAATTAACTTTGTTCGTGATTTTTATATTGAATATAACACCAGTCCAGCAATCAGAATGCTTGTAAAAGCAATGGCTAAAGCTCTAGGTGAAGATAAAGGGAATAGCCTTTATTTATACAAATTATTCCCTAAAGGTCCTGCAAAGCAAGCAACAAAAATTGCCGGATTACCAAAACCAGCTAGGTGCATATAATGAGAGCTAAATCAGGCAATAATCAAGTAACTGAATCCAAACCTAAAAGAAGCACTGGGCGCACTTACTCACGCAGTGCACTTAATAAAACGCCTTCAGGTAAAAGAGAAATAAAGCCGCAAATAGCATCTAAAGACAGAAAAATTGTGTTATTCAATAAGCCATTTGATGTGCTATGCCAATTTACAGATGATGCCGACAGGCAAACACTAGCGGCGTTTATTCCCATAAAAGAAGTTTACGCAGCAGGTAGGTTAGACAGAGACAGTGAAGGCTTATTGCTTTTAACAAACTGTGGAAAATTACAAAACACCCTAACGGCGCCTGATAAAAAAACGAATAAAACCTACTGGGCACAAGTTGAAGGTGAACCAACGAGTGAATCAATTAATGATTTATGTAATGGAGTAAAACTTAAAGACGGCCTTACACTCCCCGCCAATGTTAAAATAATTGATGAGCCTACAATTTGGGTTCGTAATCCGCCTGTACGCGAGCGAAAAGCAATCCCAACAACTTGGTTAAGCATTACCATTAACGAAGGTAAAAACAGACAAGTCCGTCGTATGACCGCGCATATTGGTCACCCTACGCTTCGCCTAATCCGCTACAGTATTGGTAACTACACGCTTGATGATATTAATTCTGGTGAGTACAAAGTAATTAAAGGCGTGGTTGATGCATAAACCGCATGTGACCGTTGCCGCAATTGTAAAAAAACAAAACACGTTCTTACTTGTAAAAGAACGTGATAAATTCACAAATAAAATTTGTTATAACCAACCTGCTGGTCACTTAGAACAAAACGAAACCCTTTCACAAGCTGCAAGCAGAGAGCTACTTGAAGAAACTGGTTTAACGCTAATACCTACAGGCTTATTGGGTATCTATAATTTACACGCTGCAAATGGCGTACATTATTTACGATTTTGTTTTATATTTGAAGCCGACGAAAAAACACAAATGCCCAAACCTATTGACTCCGATATTATATCGGCTAATTGGCATACCTTAGAGGAAATTAAAACATTACCACTGAGAAGTAATTTAGTTTTAAAATGCATAACAGACAGCTTGCAAAAAGAGCCTTTAAACCTTGATGCTATTTATAATTAAGTTATTTATTAGCTAGGATTTAATGCTATGCAATTACGACCTTGATTTTTAGCGTAATAGAGTGCGCTATCTGCCCCTTTTACAAAATCTAGCATGTCATAGTTTCTGGTTTTATCTATAGTATTTACCCCCATACTTAAAGAGAGTAAACCAGTAAAACTACCTTTATGCACAATAGCTAAATCTTCAATCGCTTTTTGTATTTGATCCGCTATGAATAGCGCCCCCTGAGTATCTGTTTGCGGCAATAAAACAACAAATTCCTCGCCACCATATCGAGCTACAAAATCTTCTGGTCGACTTACTGTAGAGGCAATCTTCTGTGCTACATCATGTAAGCAGGTATCTCCTGCTACATGACCAAAAAAATCATTAAATTGTTTAAAA
Source organism: Pseudoalteromonas sp. SWXJZ94C (assembly GCF_015864385.1). Classification (NCBI taxonomy): domain Bacteria; kingdom Pseudomonadati; phylum Pseudomonadota; class Gammaproteobacteria; order Alteromonadales; family Pseudoalteromonadaceae; genus Pseudoalteromonas; species Pseudoalteromonas sp. SWXJZ94C. Next base: position 18,166 of record NZ_JADYXF010000006.1, on the reverse strand, counting down.
TGATCTATATCAATAATGATAATAGATAAGGTACCTTTAGAATCACTCGCTTTTTTAAATTCATCTGCTAACTTTTCGTCAAATCTGCGTCTATTAGCTATTTTTGTTAGTGCATCTAGAAAAGCCATATCTCTTAGTAAATCTTCAGCTCGTAAACGCTCTGTGGCATCGTTAAAAACGGCTAGAATTTCTTCACCAATATCAATGCCCGATATTTCCATCACCACTTGAGAACCATCATTACAAGAAACACGATAATTGTTAGCGGGAATATCATTGTTATTTTTTTGAGCATCATCTAATGAGCTACTCCAAAGCTCTTTCACAACCTTCCTGTATTGCGGATCTGGGTATGCTTTATCCCACCAAACACTTATATTTGGAATATCTTTAATTGTATATCCAAATATATCTATAAACCGCTGATTTACTTTTAAAATATTCCCCGTTTTTGCACATACATTACAAACAGGCATGGGTAACACTGTAAATAGCTTTTCGTAATGGCTTAACTCATGCTTTCGCATTGAGTAAATTGTATTTTTTGATAAACAAGCCATTGGTGGACTATTTTTATCATGGTTTATCATTTCCTCCATCTCTAAAACAAAAGACCATTCAAGCCACCAAGCTTCGATATGATTGAATACCTTTTTTTCAACCTGATTTTTTAAAGATGATTGTTTAATTAAAGAAAATAATTCATGTATATGATTAGGGTCTTGATGAATACGAAAACTTTTTAGCTTTATAAACTCATAAAAAAGATGATATGCAGCTATTTTAAACTCGCTCGTAGTACTCGTTAATAGATCATTGGGGTAAATTTCAGATTTACAGGTATAGTGTTCAATTAAAGATTTTATCTTATTTACTTGATAAGCATAGTGCATACATTCATTCCATTGATTATATTTAGAACAACCCTAACGTAATTGGTATTTAACAAATTTTTCATTGCCGTACTTCCCATTAAACCTATATTTACTTTAGTCGCTTTAATAGAAAACACTATTTTTTATAACTTTAAAATCATTCCATTGATCTTATAAGTATCTCATTGTTAATTTAAAAAAGTAGCATTGTACTAAGTACATGACTTAAAAAACGCCTTAAGTCGAGTTTGCTATTTGTTATATAAATAAAATAGTGACAAATTATGTCCTTTGCCGCCCTACACTCTTTAAGCACAAACAAAATACATGCTATAATCGCGTCCTTTCCAAGTTAACAGCAATCTGTATAAGCGAAATTATTCATGAGCGAAAATAGTCACATTAAAGTCATTGTTGGCATGTCCGGCGGTGTTGATTCTTCTGTATCTGCATATTTATTACAACAACAGGGCTACCAAGTAGAAGGCCTGTTTATGAAGAACTGGGAAGAAGACGACAATGATGAGTATTGTGCCGCCGCTGATGATTTAAAAGATGCACAAGCAGTGTGTGATAAGTTAGGCATTGAGCTTCACACTGTTAACTTTGCAGCAGAGTATTGGGACAACGTGTTTGAGTATTTTTTAGCAGAGTACAAAGCGGGTCGTACTCCAAACCCAGATATAATGTGCAACAAAGAAATTAAATTTAAAGCCTTTTTAGAGTTTGCTGCACAAGCTCTTGGGGCAGACTTTATTGCTACGGGACATTACGTTCAACGTGAACTTCGCGGTGACAAATACGTAATGTGTCGCGGACTTGATAACAATAAAGACCAAAGCTACTTTTTATATACCTTAAGCCACGAGCACCTTGGTCAAACTTTATTCCCTGTAGGCGATATCGAAAAACCAGAAGTACGCCGCATAGCAGAAGAACAAGACTTAATCACTCACGATAAAAAAGACAGCACCGGTATCTGTTTTATTGGTGAGCGTAAATTTAAAGACTTTTTACAAAAGTTTTTACCAGCTCAACCTGGTGTAATCGAAGACACTGATGGCAACGACGTAGGTGAACACGAAGGCTTGATGTACCACACACTTGGACAGCGCAAAGGCTTGCTAATTGGCGGTATGAAAGAAGGCTCGGGTGAACCATGGTACGTAGTAGACAAAGACTTAGAGCGCAATGTACTTGTGGTTGGTCAGGGTAAAGATCACCCTCGCCTATACAGTAATGGTCTTAATGCAAACCAACTTCATTGGGTAGACCGCATTGGTCCTAAGGGCACCACTCGCTGCACAGTAAAAACTCGTTACCGCCAAGAAGACTTAAGCTGTACCCTATTAGTAGGCGAAGACGGCATGGCACGCGTGTTATTTGACGAGCCACAAAAAGCAGTTACGCCTGGTCAATCTGCCGTATTTTATGCAGAAGATGTGTGCTTAGGTGGTGGTATTATTGACTCGGTGATCAAGTAATGAACGAACACCAAGTCATGGCGCTTGCCGCTATGTGCCAAGTAGCTAAGCAAGTTCAAAAAATTGCGCAGTATGGCAGTAATAATGAGCACGACTTAGAAGTATTATTTTCAAGCATTATTCAAACATCACCGGCATCGCCAGAAGATGTTTACCAAGGTACTGACAACCTACGTGATGGCTATAAAACATTAATGGCTCAGTTAACTGCTGGCGCTCAAAAAGATGTTGAAATAGTAAAATACGTAGGCGGTTTAATGCAGCTTGAGCGTGCGCTAAGTGCAAACGATAAAAGCTTAAACGAATTAGGTAAACGAATTGATGATATTCATCGTCGTTTAGATCACTTTGCTATTACCGATGACACTGTTGTTGCCGGTTTAGCAGATATATACTCGTCGGTGCTGAGCCCCCTTGGGCACCGAATACAGGTTTATGGTAAACCCGAGTTATTAAAACAGCAGCTCACTCAAAATAAAATCCGTGCGTTATTACTAGCCGGCATTAGAAGTGCAGTTTTATGGCGTCAAATGGGCGGTAAGCGCCGTCATTTTTTCTTTGCAAAAAGAAAAATACTCGCCATTGCTAAATCAAAAATTTAACTATCGTTCAAACTAAAATTTAGGAGTTATTATGGAGCTTTCAGCGTTAACGGCTATCTCTCCAGTGGATGGTCGCTACGGCAGCAAAACCACTGAACTACGCAGTATTTTCAGCGAATTTGGCTTAATCAAATACCGCGTAATCGTTGAAGTGCGTTGGTTGCAAGCGTTAGCTGCAGCAAGCGATATTAAAGAAGTACCTGCATTTAGCGAAGAAGCAAATGCACTTCTAAACGCCATTGTAGATAACTTCAGTGAAGCTGATGCACAACGCGTTAAAGATATTGAACGCACTACAAATCACGATGTTAAAGCGGTTGAATACCTACTAAAAGAAAAAGTAGCCGATAACAGTGAGCTTCATGCAATTAACGAATTTATTCACTTTGCTTGTACCTCAGAAGATATTAACAATCTATCTCATGGTTTAATGCTAAGCGAAGCGCGTAAAAACGTTTTACTTCCTTATTGCGATGAACTTTTAAGCGCAATTAAAGCTAAAGCAATTGAATACAAAACAATCCCAATGATGACTCGTACACACGGGCAACCTGCTACACCATCTACTATGGGTAAAGAGTTTGCTAACGTATACATGCGTTTAAAACGTCAACGTGACCAAATTGCACAAGTAGAAATGCTAGGTAAAGTTAACGGTGCTGTTGGTAACTACAACGCTCACCTTAGCGCATACCCAGATTACGACTGGCATACACATGCAGATAAATTTGTATCAAGCTTAGGTTTAACACTAAACCCATTTACTACACAAATTGAACCGCATGACTATATTGCAGAGTTGTTTGACGCAATTGCACGTTTTAACACTATATTGTTAGATTTTGACCGTGACATGTGGGGTTACATCGCCCTTAATCACTTTAAGCAAAAAACTATTGCTGGCGAAATTGGCTCATCTACAATGCCACATAAAGTTAACCCAATTGATTTTGAAAACTCAGAAGGTAACTTAGGATTAGCAAACGCTATTTTTGCTCATCTTGCACAAAAATTACCAGTTTCTCGCTGGCAGCGTGACCTTACTGATTCAACGGTATTACGTAACCTAGGTGTTGGTATGGGTTATGCTCTTATTGCATATCAATCAACTCTTAAAGGTGTAAGCAAGCTTGAAGTAAACGAGCAACGCCTAGCTGACGAGCTTGATCAAAACTGGGAATTACTAGCCGAGCCAATTCAAACGGTTATGCGTAAATATGGCATCGAAAAGCCATACGAAAAACTTAAAGATTTAACACGTGGCAAACGTGTAAATAAAGAAATAATGGCTGATTTCATCGATGGTTTAGACCTTCCTGAAGATGCTAAAGTAGAAATGAAAAAACTAACACCTGCTAACTACATTGGTCGCGCTGTTGAGTTTATTGATGATTTAGTTTAAAAACTGAATTAAATAAATGAAAAAGCGAAAGGTCTCCTTTCGCTTTTTTTGTTTTAAAATTAATTGCACTAATTTATGAGCTTTAGTATGTATCAATTAAAAATAAATAATTTATCTGAGCAAGAATTTTTAAGTCATTTTTGGCAAAAAAAACCGCTTTTAATAAAACAAGGTTTTAGTGATTTTCAGGACCCTCTTGATGCTAACGAACTTGCCGGTCTGGCAATGGAAGAAAGTATTGAGTCGCGAATTGTAACTAATCACAATAACGAATGGGATACGTACCAAGGTCCATTTGAAGACTTTGAGAAGTTAACAGACGAAAATGCCACCTTATTAGTGCAAGCTGTTGATCATTGGCATCCTGAAGCAGCGCAATTATTAGAACCATTTAGATTTATTCCCAACTGGCGAATAGATGACTTAATGATCAGCTATTCAACTCCAAGCGGTGGTGTGGGTCCACATTTAGATCAGTATGATGTGTTTATTATTCAAGGTGAAGGCAAACGCCACTGGCGCGTAGGTCTGCCCGATCCGACACTTAAACAGTTTGCTCAAAACAAAAAGTTACTGCAAGTAGAAGCATTTGAAGCCGTAATAGATTGCATATTAGAACCAGGCGATATTTTATATATTCCACCGGGATGCCCGCATGAAGGTTACGCATTAGAAAATGCACTAAACTACTCTGTTGGTTTTAGAGCCCCAAATCAACAAGATTTACTTTCAAGTTTTGCCGATCATATTATTGATACCGAAACCGGACAAGAGCGCTATACCGATCACAACCTAATGCTTAGAAAGTCAAAAGGTGAACTCAATAGCACTGAAGTAAATAAAGTTAAAGCCTTAATGCAAAGGTTGCTTGAAAACGACACGTTATTTAAACAATGGTTAGGCACTACATTAAGCCAGCCTAAGCACGAAATGGATTTAGCACCAACTGAAGACCCATTTTCCACTGAGCAAATAACCAATGCATTAAACAATAGCACTATCGTATTTGAACGTTTAGGTGGCACGCGTGCTATTTATCAATTATTCGAAGATGAATTACTATTAAGTGTAAACGGTGAAAACTATAGCTTATTGCTTAGCGATTTAAATGCCGTTAAATTACTTACCGATCATGGCGAGTTTGAAAGTTCAGAATTAAGTTTAATAAAGCCAAGTCTCGTTTTTCTACAAACTTTTACTACACTGGTAAATGAGGGAATTTGGTTTAATATTGATCAAGGCTGATTGCTACAATAGGAGTTTGCCATGGGCTATCAAGTTAAAAAAGTAGATTGGGATACACAAAAAGACTTATTACAACAAATCCGAGAAAAGGTTTTTGTATACGAGTTACACATTCCTAAACACATTGAGTTTGATAGCCTCGATGAATTTGCGCTGCATGTACTTGTTACCGACGAAACTCAAACACCTATTGCTACTGGTAGGTTATGTGTAGATGGATTAATTGGTCGAATAGCTGTCCTACCTGAGCATCGTAATCGGTGTGTTTATAAATCGTTACTCAACTTTATTGTTGAATTAGCAGCAAGCCAAGGCATAGAAAAAGTAAGTATTAATTGTATTTTAAACGAAGTAGAACGCTTCAAAAAAAATGGGTTTGTACAGCAAGGGAATGTATTTATGGAAGCGGGAATTCCTAGACTACGAATGCAATGCTCTGTCGCGCTCTTTAATACCACGCCATTTACGCTTGTGCATTAAACATCTCATTCAAAATAAAATTAGCACAACATTAATCACTGCACTAATTTTATTACGGATATAGCTTAGGCACTGTTTATCTTTCGAGGTTTAATCTTGAAAGTTCAACTCGCCTTAATATTATTATAAATCAAGCATGCGTTTTTTTAATCTTTCTAAATCAATGATATTAGAGCGCACAGTTAGCTTTATGTGGCTATATTCATACTCTTCTTTAATAACACTCATACTCGATCTAATTTCACCTACTATACCTTTTGCTGTGTAAGGAATAATAATTTCATCTTCAACCATATCGTCTTGCGCTATACCAACAATATATTTATGGAGTTTACTAATATCATCTGGATTACGAGTAGATGTCATCATTGCATCAGGAAATTCATCCATTAGCGCTTGCTGTTGCTCAATACTTAATTGATCAGACTTATTTAACACCAATAGTTTTTTACTACCCTCAACCCCAACTTCTGCTAGTACTTTATGCACTACATCAAGCTGTGAGCGAAAAGATGAATCTGAAGCATCAACAACATACAAAAGTAAAGACGCATCATGCGCTTCAGCTAATGTTGAGTGGAATGAGGCAACCAAATCATGTGGTAATTTTTTAATAAAACCAACGGTGTCTGACACCAAAATACGAGGCTGCGTAATTGGATACAATGCTCGAACAGTGGTATCTAGTGTTGCAAATAACTTGTTTTCACCCTCTACGTCGCTGCCTGTAATTGCACGCATCATTGATGACTTACCAGCATTGGTGTAACCAATTAAAGCCACTGAGAAAAGCTCTGAGCGCTGAGTTCGCCTGTCCATCATTACATCTTGAACACTTACAAGCTCACGCTTTAGCTCTGCTAATTGGTCGCGAACCTTACGGCGATTTAGCTCCAGTGTAGTTTCACCTGCACCTTTACCCATTTGGCGTTCTTTATCACCGGTTGATGTTTCACGAAGCCGTGGCGCTACATAATTAAGGCGAGCTATTTCAACTTGTAATTTTGCCGTTTTAGTACGCGCATGGCGGCTAAATATTTCAATAATAATACCGGTGCGGTCAAATACTTCTACGCCTAACTGATTTTCTACATTTCGAAGTTGAGACGGTGTTAAATCACAATCGAATACAACTACATCGGCACACGCAAAATCAAGTTTATCTGATGGAATTTCTGAAGATATTTCAGGTAAATAATCTTCATCGAGTAAATCATCTTCTTGCCCATCTGCAGCAGAGCCTTTATTACCTGTGAGGTGTGCTATTTCGGTAAGTTTACCCGAGCCCAATACATTAACTTTTTGGGTAGAACTTTGCTTTTGTGATTGTGTGCCTACTACTTTAAATCCTAAAGTAGTAACCAAACGGGCAAGTTCAGCAAGCGACTCTATCGCCTCGTCACCTTTAAACTGCGGTGTGCTAATAGAAATAAGTAACGCATTAGGAAGTGATGGTTTTGCAGTTAGTTGCATAAATTTTTGTGTTAATGCACCTAAGTGCAAACCTATTTTTCATTCGAAAGTAACCTGATCCTACGCTGTTATAGCCTCGCTTTATAGCCTTATAGTGCACTAATGGCGTTAATATTTAAAACTAGCCATAATATTCTCAATTTAATGGCTAGTTTTAAAATTTCATTCAGATCAATACAAAATAAATAGGTTAAGTTTGTTATTTAAACTTACTTTTTAAAATGATAGTTAATTAATGGTTAGGCTGATAATTAAACAACACCCTGCTCAATCATTGCATCAGCAACGCGCCTAAAACCTGCAATATTAGCGCCTAATAAAAGATTTCCTGGCTCACCAAATTCTATTGCGGTGTCGTTAGCTGTAACAAATATATTTTTCATAATTTGTTTTAGCTTTTCATCAACCTCTTCAAAGGTCCAACTTTGCATACTCGCATTTTGCGCCATTTCTAATTGACTCGTTGCAACACCGCCAGCATTAGCGGCTTTTCCTGGTCCATACGCAATTTTTGCAGCAATAAAGCAATCAATAGCCTCTTTTGTTGAGGGCATATTTGCCCCTTCGCTTACCAATACACAACCACCCGTTAATAATGCGTTTGCATCCGCCTGTGTTAATTCATTTTGTGTTGCGCATGGAAAGGCAGCGTCAGCATTAAAACGCCAAACAGCATGCCCGTCTTTAGGGTAATCACTTTGGCTAATATAAATCGCATCTGCATGATTTTGTTTGTATACACTTAAACAATCGCGTGATTGCTCTTTTAAACGCTTTATAAGGCTCAAATCTATACCCGACTCATGATAAACAGTACCGCGAGAGTCGCTACAACTTATGGGTGTTGCCCCCATTTGATATAATTTTTCCATAGCATAAATAGCAACATTACCCGCACCCGACACTAAACAGCGCTTACCTTGTAGGCTGTCGCCGCGTGCTTGTAGCATGTACTGTGCAAAATAAACGGCGCCATAGCCGGTTGCTTCTTTACGCACTAGCGATCCACCCCACAATAAGCTTTTACCTGTTAATACGCCCTCATAGCGACCAGTCAAACGTTTGTACTGACCAAACAAGTAACCAATCTCACGCGCTCCTACACCAATGTCTCCAGCGGGTACGTCAGTTGTAGGACCAATATGGCGATAAAGCTCACTCATAAATGATTGGCAAAAACGCATTATTTCCGCATCAGAGCGCCCTTTAGGATCAAAATTAGCGCCGCCTTTACCGCCACCGATTGGTAAACCCGTTAAGGCATTTTTAAATATTTGCTCAAATCCTAAAAATTTAATTATGCTGGCATTTACACTAGGGTGAAAACGCAGACCCCCTTTATAAGGGCCAAGCGCAGAGTTAAACTCAATTCTGTAGCCTTTATTTACTTGGATATTACCTTCGTCATCAACCCAAGGGACTCTAAACATAATTTGGCGTTCGGGTTCAACTAAGCGTTGAATAATGGCATTTTTTTTATATTTGCCTGAGTTTTCTAAGATAGGTTCGAGTGATTCAAGTACTTCTTCAACAGCTTGATAAAACTCGCATTGTGCAGGGCTACTATTTTTTAATTGCGCGATAGTGCTATGGATATAATTCATAATTATTCTTCCGTGTTAATAATAAAAGTATTTATCAGATATTGAAGTAAACGTGATCAAGTTTATGATTCATGCTGTAAAGTCTTAAGTTAATTTAATTAACTGTTACTTTAGCATGGTACAACACGATATTTAACGTCTATTACTTGAATTATTTTTGATCAGAAGAATTAACAATATTTATTTTTTATTTAATTAAAGTGAATTTAAATTCATTGAAGGCAAAAGTGACTGTTTTAAAATAAGAGGACTAAGGAGTTCTGTAAGTGTAAAGGTACTTGTTAAAATTTAGAACAGATAGTAATTAAGGCTTTGTACTGTGCATTGCGCGTATACAAAGCCTATTAACTAAAAGCTGGTTATTCCGCAGATTCTTCTGGGCGAACTTGCTTTTGTACGCCAGTTAAAAATAGACGTAATATTTGATCGTTACAAACACGGTAATGCTTGTTATCAACTTTACGAGAAAATGCGCTTAACTCATGCTTACTTAAATCAAAATCAACAAGTGCAAGTGTGGCAATAACATCTTCTGCCTTCATATTTAAAGCGATACGTAGCTTCATAAATATGATGTTGTTGTTTAGCTTTTTCTCTGGCTCTGGTTGCTCGCCTTCGCGCTTGCCACGTTTAGTATTAATAAACCCATTTAAAAAACTAGCAAACTCGGTATCACTGATTGGGGTAAAAGCTTCTTCACCTTCTTTAGTCAACCATGCAATTACTTGCTCAGTTGTAACTGTAAGTTCTGCGGCTGCAAAAACATTAACCGTAGCGGTATCAGTTAAATTAAAAGTATAGCGAATGCGGCGTAAAATATCGTTATTAGTCAAAGTAAATCCCAAAGTGAGGTATAGCAACCAAGCAGTTATTGCTTAATTTTAAATAAGCACCTAGTTTAACAGATTTACTAATACCACCCTATTAATTTTTATTTAAGTGCTTGGGCTTAATTACCAAGCACTTTAGCGGGATCTACACGAGTAGCTTGCAAAGCAGGATAAATAGTGGCAAATATTGCTAATACAAAAGTAACAATAACCGTAATGCCAATATCTTCAAGTGCTAATTTACTGGGTAAAAACTCTATAAAGTACACACCTTCCAGCGGATTCGCACCAAACAGTAAGCTAAGCCAAGTGAATAACTCACTTATATTAAGGGCCAAAACAACACCAATAAGTGTACCTAAGGCAACACCTACAAATGCTTGAGTTAAACCCTGCATTACAAAAGTGGCTAAAATGGTACTGTCTTTTGCACCCATGGTTTTTAAAATTGCGATAGTACCTTGTTTTTCACGTACTTCCATCACCAAGGACGACACAATATTAAAACTCGCTACAGCAATTATTAAAAATACAACAATATAAACAATAGTGCGCACCATTTGAATATCTTGATATAGACTGCCTTGCGTCCTAAACCAACTAGAAATATAAACATAGTCATTAATAGTTTGGCCTATGTCTAGGGCTATTTGGTGGGCGGAGAAAACATCATCAACACTTAATCGTAATCCTGTAACTTGGGTTTCATCATAGCCGAGTGTTTGTTGAGCCTTACTTAAATGAATAAACGCAGCGCTACTGTCTATCGGCCCTCCCATTTCTATAACACCAGCAAGAGTAAGTGTTACTCGCTTGGGTGCCAATAACGACTGACCTTTTTGACCTATTTGCGGGATCAGCAAAGTGACGTTATCGCCAACTTTTGCATCTAACTGTTTAACTATTTGCTTACCTAAAATCACATCATCGAGCCCTAGCTGGCTCACTAGTTTACCACTTGTAAACTGGTTTACAGCCGATACATTGCTTTCTAACGATGGCTCAACCCCTCTAATTTCAATCGCTTTTAACTGGCTTTTATATTGCGCCATACCATTAACGGCAATAAATGGAGCCGCGCCTGTAACGTGAGGTTGCGCTTGTAAGTTCTCGATTTTTTGAGACCAATTTGCAATAGGTCTGTTTGGTGCTACATATTCAACTTGCGGCACAACGCTTAATAATCTGTGTACTAGTTGTTGCTCAAAGCCATTAATAACCGACAGCGCCACAATTAAAACTGCTACGCCTAATAAAATACCAATAGTAGAGGCTTTAGCGATAAAACTAACAAAGCCATTTTTTTCATCTTTATGACCTGAATAGGCTCTAAAGCGTTTACTTAAAAATGCACTAAGCAACATGCTGCGACTCTTTAATAGCTAGTTTACCATCGTCTAAATAAGCTATTTTACCTAGCTTATCGGCAAGTTCTAAATCGTGTGTCACCACTACAAAACTGGTATTTAAGCTTTGGTTAAGCTCGTTAATTAAATCATAAATTTTAATCGCATTTTGTTTATCTAAATTACCCGTTGGTTCATCAGCAAGTACTAATGCGGGCTTAGTAACAAGTGCGCGGGCAATAGCAACACGCTGACGTTCACCACCCGAGAGCGCTGAAGGTTTGTGCGAACTACGATGAGCAAGCCCTACTTTTTCAAGCATATCGAGCGCTTGTGCATTTGCGTCTTTGGCACTTAAACCTTTAATTAATAGCGGCATTGCTACGTTTTCAACTGCACTAAATTCCATTAATAGGTGATGGAATTGATATATAAAGCCTAAATTTTTGTTTCTAAAAGCAGCTTGCTCTGTACGCGAGAGCTTTGCTACGTCTTGGTTTTTAATTTTAGCGCTACCAGAACTTGCGGTATCTAATGTACCCAGTATGTGTAAAAGCGTGCTTTTACCCGAACCTGAGCTACCAACAATGGCAAGCATTTCGCCTTGCTGTAAAGCTAAATCGACGCCTTTTAATACTTCTACTTGATTGCTGCCATCTTGATAAATTTTACTTAGATTTTTACAGCTAATAACTAAATCATTCATAACGTAATACCTCTGCTGGTTTTACTTTTGCGGCTTTTCGCGCAGGATATAAGGTCGCTAAAAAGCTCATTGCTATACTGCCCAGTGCTATAATAACAAGGCTTAAAATATCAAATTTTACGGGAAGTTCTATCCCCGCAAGTAAGTTTAAGCCAACAAAAGCAAGTAGCTCATTAATATATAAACTAAACATAACACCTAAAAAAGCCCCAATTGCAGTGCCAATTACACCGTTATAAAGTCCTTGCACCATAAACACTTTTTGCACTTGTGATGGCGTTAAACCTAACGTTTGTAATATTGCTACTTCACCTTGTTTTTCACTTACCATCATGGTTAATGCAGATACAATATTAAACACAGCCACCAGCACAATTAAACCTAATAGCATGGTCATAATACGTTTTTCCATTGCAACGGCTGCAAACAAAGTACCTTGGCTACTACGCCAGTCGCTATAGTTATAACTTTTTAATATGCGTTGGCTAGCTTCAATAAACTCGTCGAGTGCAAAGGGTTCATGCAGCGATATACTTAAATTAGGGGCGGTATTTTTATCTAGCTTTAGCACTCTTTGCAGCGAAGCTCCGCTTGTAAAAGCAAGCCCCATGTCTATTTCAGAACCCGTTTCGTATATAGCTGCTACTTTAAATAAACGTTGGCTTGGCACGCGACCAAGAGGAGTATAGGTTGAGGCATTAGGCATAATTACACGTAATTTATCGCCAATGCTTACACCTAATTTACGGCTTAAGTAACGGCTTATAGCAATGCTGTAGTTTTTATTAAGAACGGTTTGCCAATTACCTTGTACGATTTTATCGGTAATTTTATATAAAGACCCATTGTCATCATAAAGACCTTGCAGTAAAACCCCGTGCAAATCTTTATTGGTTTGCAAAATAGCTTCACCGTGGCGGTATAAACTGACATGGTCAACATAAGGAGATTGCTCAAGGTCGGTTTTTAACGTGCTCATTTGTGTGGCAGTGTGTTTATCAGCTTGAACTTCAACATGGGGAATAAGCCCAAGCATATTGGTTTTTAAGCTATTTTCAAAACCATTCATTACGCTGCTTACGGTAAATAATGCCATTAAACCAATAGCGATACCGGCAATAGAAAAAAACGAAATAAATGATATAAACGCATTTCCTTTTGAGGAACGGCTATATCTAAGCCCTATAAATAAGCTAACCGGTTGAAACATATTATTTTTAACACTTATCGTAAAAGTATTGGGCAATAGTAGCACGAAAAAAGTGCCTTTGGGTATGGCGTAAAATGTAAGAAATAATTTAAAAATCTGATACTTGGCTATATTTAAAGCAATACTTATTTGATCATTAACTCATCCTTAAGCTTTAAGACCTGCAACTAAATAATCGAGCAATACCCGAACATTAGTTGCCACAAACTGCCTTGGTGGATATACGCCCCACACTCCTTCTTGTTGAGGCTGATAGGCCGTTAAAATTGGCACTAATTCCCCCATTTTAATTTCGCTTTCTATGTAGTAATCAGGTAGCTGAATAATACCCAAGCCTTTTTTAGCACCATCCACCAGCGCCCAACCACTATTACATTGTAGCCGCCCTGCTACTTTTATATGTTTGTCCTTCGCGTTTTCATTTACCCGCCAATAGCTGCTGTTACCAATCAAACATTGATGATTATTTAATTCACCTAAAGTATGCGGTTCGCCAAATCGAGTTAAATATTGTGGTGAAGCACACATAATAAAGCGACGTGCGCTTAATCTACGTGCTTTTAAACTTGAATCTTTTAAATGCCCAAGTCTTATTGCTAAATCAAAACCGCCCTCCAACAGGTTTTCTTGCTCGTTACTCAATGTAGCAATTACTTCTACGTCGGGGTGATCGTTCATAAAATCATGCACAATGGGCATAATAAAGCTCTCTCCGTACATAACCGGTGCAGTAAGCTTTATTTTTCCCTTTGGGGAGCTTTGTTGTTGAGCAAGCCCTTGTGTTGCCTCATCCATAGCGTGTTGAACATGTTTGATTTGGTGTAAATACACTTCGCCCTCTTTAGTTAACACCACTTTGCGGGTTGTGCGAGTTAAAAGCTGAGTATTTAAACGCTGCTCAAGCGCTGTAACATGGCGACTAATATGCGCCACCGAAAGGCCAAGTGTTTTTGCAGCCGCAGTAAAGCTACCTTCTTCACCTACCGCTATAAACTCATCTATTCCATCCCAACGCGCCATTATTACCATACTGTAAAAGTGTTTTAATAAAATCGAGATTATCATTATTTGAGAAACAAATACAATAAGCCCATCACCCAAGCACATTGGGTCTACAATTACTTTTTGAATAACCCGTTAAAGGAAAATACATGTCTGAATTTATTAAATCAAAAGCGGCTATTGCGTGGGGTCCTAATCAACCACTTAGCGTTGAAGAAGTTGATGTAATGATGCCTAAAAAAGGCGAAGTAATGGTAAAAATTACCGCTACTGGTGTTTGTCATACCGATGCATTTACTTTATCGGGTCAAGATCCTGAGGGCATATTCCCTGCAATTTTAGGTCACGAAGGCGCTGGTGTTGTTTACGCTATTGGCGAGGGCGTAACAAGTGTTGAAGTGGGCGATCACGTTATTCCTTTATACACAGCTGAATGTGGCGTGTGTAAAATGTGTACCTCAGGTAAAACAAATTTGTGTTCAGCTGTACGCGAAACACAAGGTAAAGGCTTAATGCCAGACGGCACAACACGCTTTTTTAAAGACGGTCAGCCAATTTATCATTACATGGGCACATCTACGTTTTCTGAGTACACAGTATTGCCAGAAATCTCACTTGCTAAAGTAAACAAAGAAGCCTCTTTAGAGGAAATTTGTTTATTAGGCTGTGGCGTTACTACCGGTATGGGCGCAGTAACAAATACAGCTAAAGTAAAAGCTGGCGACACCGTGGCTATATTTGGTTTAGGCGGTATTGGCTTATCAGCCATTATTGGCGCAAAAATGGCTGGAGCAAGCCGTATTATTGGTGTAGACATTAATACCTCTAAATTCGATCTTGCAACAAAACTAGGTGCTACCGATTTAATTAATCCAAAAGATTTCGATAAGCCAATTCAAGACGTTATTGTTGAAATGACTGACGGCGGCGTTGACTACTCGTTCGAGTGTATTGGCAATGTTGACGTAATGCGCTCAGCGCTTGAGTGTTGCCATAAAGGTTGGGGAGAATCTGTCATTATTGGTGTAGCAGGTGCAGGCCAAGAAATATCAACCCGCCCGTTTCAACTAGTTACTGGTCGTGTATGGCGTGGTAGCGCATTTGGTGGCGTTAAAGGTCGCTCACAACTTCCTGAAATTGTTGAACGTTATATGGCTGGCGAATTTGCCCTTAGCGATTTTATAACACACACAATGGGTCTTGAAGATATTAACGAAGCGTTTGATTTAATGCACGAAGGTAAAAGTATTCGTACAGTCATTCATTACTAATAAACTGCATTCGTAAAATAGCTTATTAATAAGCCGTAATACTTTTAAGTTTACGGCTTTTAAGGATTAAGTATGTTAGAAAATATCTCAAGCGTAAAAGTCGCTGGTGGTTGGCATAAACAATATACTCACAGCGCTCAAAGTACACACTGCACTATGCGTTTTGCCGTATTTTTACCACCTGGCGCAAGCGAGGCCAATAAAGTACCAGTACTTTATTGGTTATCGGGTTTAACCTGTACCGATGAAAACTTTATGCAAAAAGCCGGCGCATTTAAAAAAGCAGCCGAGCTAGGTATTGCTATTGTAGCGCCAGACACCAGTCCACGCGGCGAAAACGTACCAAATGAAGACACCTACGACTTTGCACAAGGTGCAGGCTTTTACGTAAATGCTACGCAAGCTCCTTACAACACACACTTTAATATGTACGATTATGTTGTAAACGAATTACCTGCATTAATAGAGCAACATTTTCCGGTAACAAGTACAAAAGCAATTAGTGGTCACTCTATGGGCGGACATGGAGCATTAATGGTTGCTCTTAAAAACCCGACTACGTTTGTAAGTGCCTCTGCATTTAGCCCTATTGTAAATCCTATTGAATGCCCTTGGGGTGTAAAAGCATTTACTGGCTATTTAGGAAACGATAAAGCGCTTTGGACACAATACGATAGTTGTGAGTTAATGAAAAACGCAGAGCCAACTAACTATTTACCTATGTTAGTAAGCCAAGGCGATGCCGACAACTTTTTAGAAGAGCAGCTTAAGCCTCAAAATTTAATAGCTGTTGCTAATCAAAAAAACTACCCACTTACACTTGAAATGCAAGCTGGCTACGATCACAGCTACTTTTTTATAAGTAGTTTTATTGACCAACACTTATTATTTCATCATCAGTTTTTGTCTGCTTAGATTCATTAGTGTGTAGGGTAGAATTTTCAACTTCTACACACTCTTTTAAACTCTTTGTTATTTGCCTACATACTTGAGTGGTCGTACTTTTACCTTTAACTAAATTAACTAACGCCGAATCTATTTTCAATCCAACATCTGCAAAACTAAATCCATTACTATTACTTGGTGTCGGGGTTAACGGATTTTTACTAGGCTCTGAACCTGATTGGTTATTTATAATTTGCTCATCTCGCGCGCTAGACTCAGCTCGCCCATCAATAAGCGCCCCAGCAACAGTACATCCGCTAAGAAAAAGTAATAAAATTATCGTAATAATAGTTCGCATGAGTATTCCTTTATATAGTAGCTACTGAGCAAGTAATTAAATTAGTATGAAATTACCTATTGCCTATTGCCTAACACTTATCAGCTCTTCATCCGATAGCGGCTTAGTAATATTTTCATTTTTAGATTGCTTTTCAATCAATACACATTCTTTTAAACTTTTAGTTATTTGCTTACATGTTTGATTAGGCTTACCTTCATCTTTAACAAATTCCACTATGGCGGAGTCAACTGCGTATCCCATTTTTGAGAAACTCATGCCGTTTTCGTCTTTAACAAAAGTACCTGAGTTCGTTGAACTACTACCCGAGCGTGCAGAACCATCAAGCAATACACCTACAGCGGTACAACCGACTAAACTTTGTAAAAAAACAACAATAACTAAAATACGCATTATTCATCCTGAATGCTAACTACTGGCTAATGGCTAATGCTTTAATTTTAACCTTTTTGTAAAATTACGCTGTAAAAATATGTACAAAATAGTAAGGAATTAAAATAAAACTTTATTATTAAACCTTCAACTCTTCTACAAACTCGTTAATAAAACCAATTAACTATTGAGTAAAATAGTAATAAATATATGTAAAAACTTCTTAAAAACACCACCTAAAAACTCATACAAGAATTAAACTGTTGATTAGTAACATATAAATTAATGGCTTACTGTTTGCTACTTGCCTGCTTATTATTAACAAACTTAACTAACATAGGCTAAATATGGAAATTGACTTACAGTGGAACGAAATACTAGATAACCTAATTCACTTAGGTATTGCCTACTTACTAGCACTGCCTATGGCATACGACAGAGAGCGTAGCCATGATGGTGCGGGACTTAGAACCTTTCCACTCGTTGCTGTTGCATCGTGTGGGTATGCACTTATTGCCATGTCAGTACTCGAATCGGGCGAAGCACAATCTAAAATGTTACAAGGCATTATTACTGGTATAGGTTTTATTGGCGGCGGTGCTATTTTAAAAAACAACCGCACTACGTCAGGCACAGCAACCGCAGCAAGTATTTGGAATATGGGCTTAATTGGTATAGCCGTAGCGTACAGCCGCTACGAAATAGCAATTTTACTTGCCATTATTAATTTTATAACGCTGAGGTATGTAAAAAAATTCAAGTAAATTTAATATAGTTAACGTTCAGATTAGCGGATAAATCAGCACGGTAATTAAGCTTGATATTAAATAACGATAATCCTAATGATCAGGGCTATAAGGAATGACGGCAGTATGCCATGAGCAGGCATTGAAGATTCTCAATGTGTGAAGTCAAGATTTGATAATCATATAGAAAGTTCCTCAAGTTTTTCGATACAGTTGTGTTGACCAAAACATAAACTGTACCTCGAGGAACTTAGTATGAAACTATATGGTGGAAT